>JAFVWL010000137.1 GCA_017501695.1 Oscillospiraceae bacterium | reverse complement strand
TATCTTAGCGAGTTCTGCTATCGATTCAATCGCAGAAAGTTCCATGGTGCCATTTTTGACCGTCTGTTGGTTGCTATCGCTCGATAACTATATTTTGTGGTCTGCTTATTAAAGCCGATAACCACAACTACAATTTATCTTTCGATCATAAAATCCTGATTTTTACAAATTACATATTTACATTTTTCCGTCCTTCGTGTATGATAGGGGGGAACAGAGTAGGAGACCTCGCGTTAAGTGCCACCGGGACGGGGAGTTGCCCGGAGGACGAAGGATGCGTTCCACGATGGGGTCACCGCACCCGCTGTTGCATACAGGATACCCTCCTCTATGTAGCAACGATACTCGGTCGGGCCAATGGTCGGCTGTGTTTTGCTTGCCTGTTTCAGCTCCCGACGCTTTGCGCCGGGTTTTTTGCTGAAGTGGAACATGGCTGCCGTTTGCTTACATTAAGGAGGATTTATTTATGGCAAGAATCGAACGTTCCACAAAGCTCTATCCCCATCCCTTTTCCAAAGACTACTGGCGGGATGCCGCAGCGGAGCTGAAAGACACCCGGATGCTGGTGGTCACCGCCCTGCTGGTGGCCCTGCGCATCGCCCTGAAGCCCCTGGCCATTCCCGTGGGTCCCAGCCTGAGCATCCAGACCGCCATGCTGGCTACAGCCCTGGGTGCCATGATCTACGGTCCCGTGGTAGCCATCCCCGCGGCTATCATTTCCGACACCATCGGCTTCATCATCTACCCCACCGGCGAATATTTCCTGCCCTTTGTATTGACGGAAATCGCCAGCACCCTGTTCTATGCCCTGTTCCTGTACCGCTCCAAGGTCACCCCCACCCGGGTCATGCTGGCCCGGTTCTGCATCTGCTCCGTCGTCAATGTGGTGCTGCAGCAGTTGATCTACGCCTGGTATTACATCTTCATCGGCAACCCGGAAAGCGCCATGGATTCGGTGCTGGGCATCATGACCACCACCCGGATCTTTAAGAATCTGTTCTTCTTCCCCATCGAGACGGTGGTGCTGACCATGTTCCTGAAGGTGCTGCTGCCCCTGACCCAGCGGGCCAAGCTGACCTTCTGCGCCGACGCGGATCTGCGCTTCACCAAGAAGCAGATCATCGCTCTGGTGTGTCTGGTGCTGGTGGGCGTAGCCAGTGCTGTGGGCTACCTGACCAACCGGTATGCCACCACCTCCCGGTCCGCGGACTACTCCAAGGAGCAGCGGGTGGAAATTCAGCAGGACATGACGGAAATGATTACCGGACGCAACGACGATTGGAAGGATGAGACGGTAGTGTGCATTGTGGACAGCGCCTACCGGGAGCTGTTCGCCACGAAGACGGAATATACCGTATCCGTGTACATCCTGGACGAAGAGGCCTTCGCCGCAGGACAGGCCGCTGCCGCCGCTGAAGACAAGACCTACAACATGGATACCCTGTGGGCCTACTCCAAGAGCGGACCCTCCAAGGATAAATACGGTTCTCTGGTGAAGGTCGCCACGGTAACCTTTATCATGGACGAGAACACAGGTCTGGTTACGGAGTATCAGGTCAGCCACATTCGATGATCCATATCCGGGGAGGGGGCTTGCCCTTCCCCGGTTTTTTTGATAAGATCATACCGAAAGAACCATTTGACATACCCCCCTGTCCCGGGTATAATAAAGAAAAAAATCCAAAGGAGATACTACCATGCATCACGATCA
Organism: Oscillospiraceae bacterium; assembly: GCA_017501695.1. Classification (GTDB taxonomy): domain Bacteria; phylum Bacillota; class Clostridia; order Oscillospirales; family Oscillospiraceae; genus Faecousia. The sequence goes on along the minus strand of JAFVWL010000137.1, from coordinate 827 downwards.
TGACCAAATCCACGGCCATACCCATGACCATGAACATACCCACACCCATGAGCATACCCACGATGGTCAGGCGCATACCCACGAGCATGTCCACACCCATTCCCACGACCATGAGCATCCCCACACCCATGAGCATCTCCATGACCACGGTCACGAGCACACCCACAGCCACGACTGCGGCGGTGCCTGCCAGAGCTGCGCTTCCAAGTGCGACCACACGCCCATGGATGAGCTGCTGGCCCTGATGAAGTACATGGCAGGCCACAACGCCGCCCACGCCAAGGAGCTGGCAGACCTGGCCATCCAACTGGAGAAGGCCGGAAGCCACGCCGCCTACGAGCAGGTCATGGCCGCCGTATCTGACTTTGAGAAGGGCAACCTGCGGCTGCGGGCAGTCCTTGCCAGCCTGGATGTGAAGTAAGGAGGAACACTCATGTGCCTTTCTACCGTTTATAAAAACAGAATGGAGCCCGAAGCCGTGGCCATGCGCAACGTCATGAAGATCGAGTGCAAGGAAGGCCTGGTGATCCTGACGGATCTGATGGAGCGTCAGGTGGCCATTGAGGGCACCCTGGAAAGCGCCAACCTGGTGGATGGCTACGTCATCGTCCGGGAGCATATCCCCGCATAAATCTTTACCCCGCTGCCTAACCGGCAGCGGGGTTTTCCCTTCCGGGCACTATGGTGGGTAAATTGTAGTTGTGGTTATCGGCTTTAGTCAGCAAGACACAAAATATAGTGTTATCCAGCGATAGCAACTAAAAGCCTGTCGAATATGGCACCGTTAAAGAATCTGCGGTTGAATCTGTAGCAGAACTCACTAAGAT
>JAFVWL010000136.1 GCA_017501695.1 Oscillospiraceae bacterium | reverse complement strand
TGCTACGGTATGCGAAACTTCAATAATTTCAGAAAAAGAATCTTATTCTGTAATACATAAAATCGTGCCGGAGCAACAGCTCCGACACGACCTTGTAATTGTTCTATTTTGGCTCTACCCCAACTATTGACATAGAACCTAAAAACCGCCGCACGGCGAACCGTGCGGCGGCGGGGTTTGTTATGTGGCCGGGTCATCCCCCATCCATGGGACGATGAAGGGAACCCAAATCACGAAACAAGTTGAGAATTAGTTCTTCTCCTTCATGAAGGAGCCAACCATGGTTGCCACGCAGGACAGAACCACGCAGACAGCGCTGGCGACGACGACATAGAAGACGTTCCAGCCATCGACGTTGGCGGAGTCGTAAGAGAAGATACCAGCGATCATCAGGATACGCTCAGAAACAGTGAAGTTCAGAACGACCATGTTGCAGGCGATAGCGCCCAGAACACCAACCAGGCCCACGATGTCGTTCTTCACGACGACGGTGGCGACCAGCAGGACGACGGCGGCGACGCCGGCGGCGATGACGGTGCCCAGGTTGATCAGAGCGTTGGCTTCAGTCATGCTGTGGCTGACGAAGGCCAGGATCACAGCGACCAGGGCCAGGACAGCAGCAACAGCATTGATCTTAGAGGAAGTATTCTTCAGCATATTACTTTACCTCGCTTTCCTTGCGCTTCAGGGACATGATGTACATAGCAGCGCAGCCGACCATCAGCACAGCGGAGACAGCCTCCAGGCCGATGTAGATGGCACGCCACCAGGTCAGGTTCCAATCGACATGGACTTCGCCGACATAGCGGTTCATGACGTGGGAGACGGACCAGGCGTAGATGTTCTTATGGACGGCGTCCTTCAGCTTCTGCTGCAGGTTCTTGTCGCCATCGATCAGGTGGGGGTTCAGAGGATCGGAGTTGGTCTGGGTCTTGAACAGACGGTTGCCTTCCATGAAGGTGGTCTCATAGAAGCCGGACTGGCCACGGGTGTCGTAGCAGGTGGTACCGGAGTTCAGAACAGCAGTCCACAGGTCAGTGTCGTCGTAGATATCGGTGACAGCGTAACCAATGAAGTTCCACTCGTTGATCAGGATCTCGGTCATCAGGCCGGAGGAAGCAGTGCACTCCACAGCGCCGATCTTGGAGAAGGAGGTCATCAGGCCACGCATACCGGCATCGAACTCGTCGGTGTCGTACTTGTCAGCCTCGAAAGCGTACTGGTAGGCACGCAGCTCGACCTCACGGGCTCTCTGCTCGGTCATGTAGGGGGACACGCCGCCGCGCTGAGTCTCCTGGTCGTTGAAGGCGAAGTGCTTGGGAGCGGCAACCAGGCCGTTCTCCAGAGCGCCGATGGCGAATTCCATAGCGGCAACACCGGACAGGATGGGATCCTCGGAGTAGTACTCGCCGTTACGGCCGTTGTAAGCGTGACGGTGGGTGTTCAGGCCGGGGCCCCACAGGATGTTGATGCCGGAGAACAGGGACTCTTCACCAACGAACTTACCCAGCTCGAAGTACAGCTCGGGGTTGAAGGAGGAAGCGCCCAGGGTAGCGGAGCAGAACACCTCGGGATGCCAGTTGCCGTTCTTGTCGGACTCGGGGATAGCCCAGGGGGCGTCCTTGGTCTTGGAAGCGTTCAGAGCAACAGCGATACCGTTACCGGCGTTCTCAGTCATGTAGATTTCGACAGCGCCGATGGAGTCAGCACCGGGGATGGAGGGACCACCGAAGGTGAAGATGTACATAGCCTCTTCCAGGGTCAGCTGATCCAGCAGCTTGTCCCACTTCTCATCGGTGTAAACAACGTCCTTCATATCGGAGATATGCATGCCGTTGTCAGCGCCCCAAACGATCTCGGACACGTCGTCGGTGGTCTTCAGGTCATAGTACTTACCGTTCAGATCATCGATCAGCTTCTGAGAGGTCAGGGTCATGTTGTGGTACTGCTTGGGATAGGTGCCAGCCCAGTCAGCACGGGACAGGTAGACAACCTCGCCCTCCTGGTAGTAGTTCCAGTCGGCGTAGGGGATCCGATTGGTGATGGCGTAGCCGGTCTTGGAGACGGCGAAAGCCTTGTAGGGAACGACGGACTCGTCAACGACCAGCTTGATGGCCTGAGCGGCGTTGCCGTCGTAGTCCATGCCGTCAGCAGTGGTGTAGCCCTGAGCAGCCAGGACGTGGTTCAGAGCGTCGTGAGCGCCGTTACCGACAGCGAAGTAGTAGTCGCCGGCGTCGAAGATGTAGGTGCCCTCGCCGTGCTCGTCGAAGGAAGCCAGGTACTGCAGGTCGATGGTGACCTTCACGGTCTCGGACTTGCCGGGCTCGATGATGTCGGTCTTCTCGAAGTTCATCAGCTGGATGGCAGACTTCTCAACGCCGCCCAGAGTGTAGGGAGCCTGAGCGTAGATCTGCACGGGGGTCTTGCCGGCCACGTTGCCGACGTTGGTGACCTTCACTTCGAAGTCCATGTAGTACTCGGTGGCACCCTTGAAGGACTTGTCGGTGTAGGGCTTGGGATCGTTGACGATCTCGAACTTGAAGTCGGTGTAGGAATCACCGAAACCGAAGCCGTAGGTGACCTCAGCGGTGTAATCCCAGGCACCCTCGGACTCGTAAGCGCCGACGGTGGAGTTGGCGTTGCCCTGGCCCACGACGCAGTCGTAGTAACGGGTCTCGTAGTAACGGTAGCCAACGTAGATGCCCTCAGCCTCGATGGTGTAGGCGCCGGGCTTGAAGGACATAACGCCACCGGTACGGGTGATGACGTCCTTGTTAGCGTAGAAGATCTCGCCCATGTTCTGCATAGCGGGAGCAGACATGTTCTGAGAGGTGAAGATGTCGAACAGGCCGCCGGAGGGATTGACTCTGCCGCACAGGATGTCAGCGACACCCAGGTTGCCGTAGTTACCCACGGAACCGATGTACAGGATGGAGTCGATCTCGGGATCGTCCTTCAGCTCCTTGATCTCCACGGAAGCGGAGGAAGCGACCAGAACGATAACCTTGTCGGAGCACTCCTTAGCCATAGCGACAGCGTTCAGCTCGTCGGTGGTCAGCTCGAAGGGCTCGGTGATGCCCTGACCCTCGGCAACGCCGCCGGGCAGGTAGTCCTTGGACTCAGCGGAGCCACGGACGATGTAGACGATGGCAGCGTCGCCGTACTGAGCGAAGCTGTCCTTGTAGTTGGGGTTGACACCGGCGATGTCAGCAGCGCCGGGCTCCTGATCCTTGAACACAGCCTGAGCGTCGCCGTTGTTGGCGTTGATGAAGGTCTCGCTCAGCTTGTCGTAGATCTCAACCATGACGGGGTTGATGGTGTAGCCAGCGCCCTCGAACTCGAACTCGTCACCGGACCAGCCAGCGGGCATGGTGGAGCTGAAGGAAACTTCACCGGTCTGACGGTTGGTGGACAGAGTGGTAGCGATGGTGTGGGCGAAGTCGGTCTTGTTCTGGGACAGAGCCTGCTCCAGGGAGATGTAGGGACCCCAGCACTTCACGCCGAAGCTGGAACCCAGCAGGTTCTCGTGAGAGCCAATACCGAACAGGGTAATCTTGGCGCCGGAAGCCAGGGGCAGGACATTGTTCTCGTTCTTCAGCAGGACGACGCCTTCGGCGGCCTGCTTACGGTTCAGGTCAATGGCCTTCTGGATCAGAGCCTTGGAGTTGCCGGTGCCGTCAGCGTTCAAGACCTCAGCAGAGGGCTTGAAAGCGGTGTAGGCCTTCTCGGCATTTTCAGTCCACGTAACCGTGGTGTTGGTGCCCAGGTAAGTGTCGATGGTGCCAGCATTGGCCTCCAGGACGCCGCCCAGGACGATGGAGAGGGCCAGGATGAAGCAGAAAACGCTGGACAGACCCTTCCACAGTGCCTTTTTGTTAAGCATGATGGTTTCTCCTCCTTAAAATTTTCTTCCCCCGCTTTTCCTGCTCCCATATGCAAAAGCCGCGGAGAAAATGATCGCAGCCCATACTCCGCACAAGGCGGCAGTATGAGAATACGAATTACAGAAATTATACCTAATTTTATGCGAAAATACAAGAAGCCCCACTTCACAAAAAAGTGGGGCTGTGTTTGTTAATTTTGTATAAATCTTTGCCGGACCTTTACTGGCCCGTCCGCTTGTCCCGGACATATGTCAGCACCGCGCCAAAATACCCGTTTTTCCGCAAAAAGGCGTCAAGGCTGGGACCGTAGCTGTCAGGCCCCTGAGAAGACCGGAACGTGTTGTATCCCACAAACTCCGCTCCGTTCCATCGCAGGGCAACGAAGTGGGCACCGAAGCGCCATCCCCTCCTCCAGCGGAAGAACAGGACGCACACATCCGCCTTTTCCGCCAAAGCATCAAAAACTCTGCGGCGGGCGGACATTTTTGCCGGAAATCCCCATTTTCGGAAGTACGCCCAGGGCCCCCAGATACTGGTGCCAGCGTTGCCGTGGATCAGAGGAAGCTGCCGCTCAAAATACCGGATCAGCCCTTCGGGCTTGGCCCGGTAGCCCAGGAGCCGCAGGGCATTGTACACCGCGATCCAGCCGCAGCCCGTGGCCGCGCTGGACCGGAATCCGTAGCGCCATTGTTCCTTGGGAATCTTGGTCTGGTTGTAGATCAGCTCATCCATGGTCCGCCTCCGGCGGACACTCCGCCATATACCGCTCCAGGATCTCCCCCGCCAGCCGGACCATCCGGGCGCAGGGCCGCTTTTTATAGAATTCCGCCGTCCGGGGTGTGGGTGCCGGATCCGAGGGGGGATTTTTCAGGATCTCCCGGCAGACAATGGAGCCCACCCGCTCCCGGAACCGCCCCGCCAGAAGCTGGACCCGGGCATAGTGCTCCATTTTCACCCGGTCATCCCCGGGCGTTTCGTAGCCATAGAGGATACCCGCCACCAGCAGCATTCCGCTGACCGCGCCGCATACCTCCCGCATCCGGCCCATGCCTCCGCCAAAAGAGCTGGCCAGCCGTGCCGCCTGATCCGCTGTCATGCCAATTTCCTCATGGAAGGCCACCGTCACCGCCTGGGCACAGTTGTAGCCCTGCAGAAACAGCTCCGCCGCCTTTTCTCCCTTGTCCATATAAATCCCTCCCGTTTTTCTTTCGTTATACCACAATCCGCTCATAATTGCAATCCCACACCGGGAAATAAGCGCCGTCCTCCTCTGCGGTTTACATAACTTTATCTATCCCGGCAGCATCATCCACAGCCTTCAGCCCTGCCCGCAGGAATTTGATCAGCCACTCGGGGACGGGGGTGCCCATTTTCACGGCATTCTCCAGGATAGAGCCCAGCTCCGTAATGATGTACCAGGCCAGGACCAGGGGCAGGATCAGGCCGGGCCAGATCATTTCCAACGGGATGTTGGCACAGATCACGGCCATAATGCCGTCGGCGATGGCGGCTACCGTGACCACCACGATCATACCGCCCTTGTGCCACAGGCCCTCCCGGGCTACGGCACTGGACCACTGGCCAGCGTGGCAGGCGGCCATGGTGCCGGTGATATAGTCCAGGGCCATGGCGGCCACCCAGACCATGCCCATGATGCCCTGCCAGCCCAGGAAGGCCCCCAGGGCCATGAAGAAGGCGGCGATGGTGCCCTTGAAAGTCATCAGGTTATCTTCCATTGTAAATCCTCCTATGTATGATTTGTCAGCAGCCCAGGAGGCTGCCCATGGTGTCGGGGCCCACGATGCCGTCGGGGAGCAGGCCGCAGTCCTCCTGGAAGCAGATGACGGCATTTTCCGTGGCCGGGCCGAAGATGCCGTCGGCACCGGAACCGCCGCAGGAATAGCCATTGGCGATCAGCAGGTGCTGCAGGGCCTTGACCTGGTCGCCCCGGTCATCCTGGGCCAGCATGGACAGCTCCAGCATATAGGTGGAGCCTTCTTCCCTGCTCCGGATCACAGCCAGGTGGGCTTCCACCTTTGCCACAAACTTGGCCCAGTGGGGCAGGATGTAGAAGGGGCAGAACTTGCCGTTCCAGTCCTTGTGGGCCTTCAGGCGGTCCAGCCCTAAACCGTGCCGGTCCAGCAGGATCGCCGCCAGGAGGGCACCACGGTCCTCCGCGGCCCGGTCTGCGGCAGATCCGGAACCGTCCATGATGATCTCGATAGCAAGGCTGGTGTCATTGCCGGGACCGTAGTTGCCGTCGCCCGCGTGCCAGCCTACCTCGTCCTCCCGGAGGTTCTGCCAGCAGTCGGTTTCGTCGATGTAGTAGTGGACCCGGACATCGGCCATGTTGGCATTGGGCCAGGTGGCCCGGGTGTACTGCTCTGCGTCGTTGGTGCCCCGGGCCTCGGGGATGTCCTCGGTGTTGTGGACGGTCACATACTCCACCTTGCCGGTGCCGCCGGACAGGAGCCGGTCGGCCTTGAACAGGTCGCCATTGCGGTACTTGCCGGATGCCTTGGGCCACCGGGCACCCCAGGGGATGATCTTTTCCTTGATCTCCAGGCCATGCTCGATGCGGATGTTGTCAGGTGTCAGAAATGACATGGTTTTCCTCCTTTCTCAGATTTTGTTGTCACATTTCTGTCCCTGCGTGTTATTCTCCCATTCCATATGCATCACCTCCTTCTACCCACAGGGCGAAATAGCCCAAAAGTTGCACACATCAGTGCAACAAACCGAAAAAAATCAGGTCCCCGGCCGGGGACCTGACCTGTTATCGGATAGAATTTGCCACCCGGGCGATGAATTCGCCATTGGTGGGCTTGCCCCGGGAGGCGGAAACCGTGTTGCCGAAATATTTCTGCAGTACATCCAGATCCCCCCGCTCCCAGCAGACCTCAACAGCATGGCGGATGGCCCGCTCCACCCGGGAAGGGGTTTCCCCATGCTGGGCAGCAATGGCAGGATACAGCTCCGTGGTGATAGCTCCGGTCAGCCGGGGCTCCCGGCACACCATGGAAATGGCGCTGATCAGGAAGCCATGTCCTTTCAGATGGTCCGGAACGCCCAGCTCCAGCAGTTTATTCCGGATCTCCCGGTCCCGGCAGTCCGGGACTTTCGGGGCTTCCAGCAGCCCCAGCACCGTGTCCCTGGCCCGGTCCCTTTCCTGTTCTCCTTCCGCGATGATGAACCACATCACAGCGTTGAGCTTATTTTCCAAATTCCGCATTTTACATTCCCTCCCCGTTCATCTTTTCCGCGTTCCGTCCCAAGCCCCACAGGCACACCAGGGAGATCGCCGCCGCAAGGCCCGGAGCCATGAGTTCCAACGCCGCCGCGGCCCAGGCCATGGTGCCCACAGCCCCCAGAATCAGACTCCGGTCCAGCGCCAGATGCCATTCTCTTTCCCGGTCCGCCCGGCGGACGCTCCGGAGCCAGCAGCCCAGCACCTCCTCCGGGATAAACAGGGCCCGGCAGGCCCGGTCCGTCTTGTGAATGATCTTCAATCCGTTTTCCATAAACTTCGATTCCTCCTTGTGTCCGATATATCGGACCGTATTTCTGTTAAGATTCCCTTGTGGCCGCCAACATTGCCCCGGCGATCTCCCGGATTTATTGGCGCATCGCCAACTTGACTGTATTATAATGGCGGTTCGTCAATTTGTCAAGGCCTTTTTAGAAATAAGTTGACATTTCGCCAACTTTGTGCGATAATGTCAACAGAGGTGATCATTGTGGGTTTTGGAGAAAAACTTCGCGCGGCAAGAGAGTCCAAAGGACTCACCCAACAGCAGATAGCCGATCAGATGGGCATTGACAAGAGCACCTACTGCGGCTACGAAACGGGCAAGCGGCAGCCCGACCTGACCAAGCTGAAGCAGCTTTCCCAGATTCTTGGCATTTCCGGCGACGCTCTGCTGGAAACCGGCTTTGCCCAAAAAGAAGCGCCCGCCGGATCCGGCGAGCGTTCTGTCAGTGACGATGAGATTAAATTTGCCCTCTTTGGCGGCAGCGGCGACATTACCGATGCCATGTACGAAGAGGTGCGGCGTTTTGCTGCCTTCGTGAAGCTAAGGGAGGCAGAGAAGAAAAAGGAGTAACGCATGTATGCTGTACCGGCCCTCTATGATCTGGCACGACAACAGAATATAGAGGTGCTCCGGTACCCCATGGGTGAAAACGGTTCCATGTCGGTGATGACCGACAGCGGGGCCTGCTACATCGGCATGGACGAGTCCGTCCGGGATGGCGGGATTCAGGAGCGGGTCCACCTGGGCCATGAGCTTGGCCATTGCCTGACGGGGAGCTTTTACAGCATCCACACTGCCATCGACTGCCGTCAGCGGCACGAGAACCGGGCGGACAAATGGGCCATCCTGCAGATGATCCCGGTAAACGATCTGGACGATGCGGTGGCCCAGGGCTGCACCGAGTTGTGGGAGCTGGCAGAACGCTTCGGTGTCACCGAGGACTTCATGCGAAAAGCCGTGTGCTACTATGTCCACGGTAATGTGGCTGCGGAGCTGTATTTCTGAATAATACCCCCGGGGAACCATCCAATTCCCCGGGGCCTTTCCTTGTTTGATGAATTGTAGTTTATCGCACCGGCGCGGGAGCGCCCTCGGCTTCCCCCGGGGGGAAGCTGTCGCCGGAAATGGCTCTTCGGAACCATTTCCGGTGACTGATGAGGAATGCGGGCGGAAATGCAGCGATTTGTACCGTATTTCAGGCCTATGCCTGGGTGTCGATAACTTTCAGTCCGTTCTTCTATACGATGCGGCATTCGTTATCGGTTCTGCCGCCACCCCTCATCCGTCACAAATTCGCCTTTGGGACGAATTTGTGCCACCTTCCCCCCGGGGGAAGGCTTTGGGGCCTGCAAATATAAACTACAATTTCCCGTCCTTTCCGGTGCCAAGGGACGGCAAATCGGGCGTCCGCCGGTGCGCAAAGAGGTCATCCCTTCCACCTTCCTTCGCCACGATCCCGCCTACAAGAGGGGGCACTTGAATGTGTCGGAGCTCGCAAGGGTCTGCCACATCAGCCGTACTACCGTCTACAAATACAAAGCACTCTTGGAAATATAAAATAGCAAGGCATATCAAAGCGATATACCTTGCTACTTATGTTAGTATGTCCTACATAACCACTGCTTAATAGAACTACACTCATCTTGTGTCAAGAGCTTATCAATGTTTGCTCGTTGTGCAGCAGAAAATGCCATTGCCATATTTCCAGAAGCTACGGAATCTCTTGCTAATTTTGCGAAAGCGTCGTTCATTTTTTCTTTGGAAAATGGTACAATCATGTCTCCATCCAGGTATTTAGAAATTTTGTAATCGCCGGCCGCAGAAGAGATCAACAATTGGGGCAATTTAATTCCGTTAATCACAGACTCTGTCTTTGAAATAGGATCTTTGTAAACCAACTGGTATTTTCCGGAACGGGAAAGCTTCTGATCATAGTCGCCGCCTTCCACATGAAAACCACCAGTTGTTACGCCGCCAACCGTTGCACCGGTATACACCAATGTGGGGTCGTTGTAGGACAAATCCGTAAAAATGTATTCCCGAACATAAATCAGCTCGGAAAGCTCCGGTGCTCTTTTGGTGATGGAAAGTATCTTGCTGGAACTGTCATATTTTGCGATTTTCAAGAGTACATTCTCGTATTTACCTCCGAAAAACTGTCGATAAGCTCCATATCCAATCAGCAGTCCGCACACAACTACATCAAATAATACAAGGATGATGTCTCCGGCATCAAAACTTGTGTCATGGATATCTCCGAATCTGGCACCCATTACCGCATCTATCAATGCAACACTTGCCAATCCAACCAGCAAGCCGATTCCAGCACCAGCCAAATAACAAATAGTTTTATATTTCTTTTGTTCCATATGGATTCCTTCTTTCTATTGAATATATCAAGAATATAGCCGAAACCATTATAAAACGAAAAATGACTTGTGTCAATAACATAATGTGATTTTCACAAGGTTTATGATCTGCCTAAATCGCCGTACAATATTGGCAGGTGGTGAAGATATGAAGCAAGAGTACAAGCCTTTTTATGAGAAGTTCGGCCTAAATGTTGTGTACTATCGCAAGAGAAAGCGTTTGACACAAATGAAACTTGCTGAATTGGTGGGAATTGATCGCAGCCATATTAGTGCGATTGAATTAGGAAATGTTGGTGTTTCCTTTGATGTTGTGTTTAGATTGTGTGAGGTGCTTGAAATCACCCCAAAGGAACTATTTGATTTTCGAGATTGAGGGCGGGCGGGAAAATCCGCCCTTTTCTCTTTCCTTTTGGTACGCTATACTAACAGAAAACCGCAAAGGATGGGGACGGTATGGCATACAATGGACGGTATTCAATCGCAATTCGTATCCTGTTATTGAAGAAATACCTTGAAGCCAACGCAGGGGGAACAGAACGGAGACAACAGGACTCGATTTGCATTTTCTTCCGCTTTAGGCGGAAGAAAATTATTGTAGCCACCAGTTTTTGAACTGGTGGCTGAAAGTGTCCACCGGACACTTTCATTTAGATGGGTTCGAGTCCTGTGTCTCGTATTCACCAAAAAGAAAAGACCACCCGTTGGGTCAATGTCATTAAGTTAAGAAAAGCTGGATCTCACAGAAATGAGGGATCCAGCTTTTTCGTAACAATTTTAGAAATAATGCTTGACAAAGGAGAAAAAATGTGCGGCCTTTTTGCTAATTGCGATTAGCAAAAAGGCCTT
>JAFVWL010000024.1 GCA_017501695.1 Oscillospiraceae bacterium | reverse complement strand
CCGTATTCCGTAGTAGTCACCACGGTACCATTGACCGATATCTCATAGTTGATACTGTTGGCGATGGCCTGAGCCTCAGCAGCGACAGCCGCCTGAATCTGAGCCATCAGGTCCCCACATTTGCAGGTACATTCCTTCTTCTCCAGCTCGTCAATGCGCTTGGATAATTCATCAATGCGGGCCTGCATATCGGCCAGCTTCGTGGCGCAGTCGCAACCACAGCACCCACTGCCACCAGATGAACCGGAAGAAGAACCGCCACCGGGAACGGAACCGCCCGGAACTGAGCCGCCACCGGGCTCCGAGCCACCGCCGGAAGATGAAGAACCGCCACCGGACGAACCGGAGGACGATGACGAGGAGCCTGCTACCGAACTACTGCCAGCCGTGGAATCTGACGCCCCGGTACTGCCGGAGGCCTCCGAAGCCGAAGCGGATGCCGAAGCAGAATCCGAAGCGGAAGCACTGGCAGAACCCGATGTCGAAGCGGAACCGGATGCACTGACGGAACCCGAAGCACTGGCAGAGCCGGACTCTGTATCTGAGCTTGAACCAGTAGCTGAATCCGTAGCGGATTCAGTGTCTCCATCTGAGCCGGTTGCAGAAGCAGACGAGGAATCGCTCCCACTGGCAGAGGCCGACATTGATTGCGAGCCTGAGCCTTCTTGGAAAATCGGTATCGTGATGTAGATAACGCCCCCCACAATCTGATTGTGGTAGACCGCTGCACCGGAGCCGGAAACAGAGCCGGAACCGGCATCAGCAGGCGCGGGCGTATCAGGAAGGCGCGAACCATCCTCCCCCAGAAACGTGACCGAGCCGTCATCATTCAGGACAGCCGGAGCATATTTCACCACAAGCCCGGAGATGACACCTGTAACCTCCTTGATGGTATCAGCATACGGAATCCGGATAATCCCCGCCTCTATCAGCGGCTCCAGAATCTCACGGTCGAACACAATATCCTCCACGCCGCCTATCGTGATAGTGGGTCCATCAGATGAACCCGACGCGGAGCCACCGGAGCTACCGGAGCCAGAAGGCCACACAGAATTGGCCCGGCGGAGCGTGATTTTCAGATTCTCGCCGTCCGCAAGCTCCAGCCCTTCGCCACAAATGAGCTTTTTGAATATGAACAAATGCTCATCCCTTTTGCGGAAAAGTGAAGCGGGCTTGCTTTCGTACTCCTCGCTTTCCGGGGCCGTGTAATACTCTTCCTCCTCCCCTGAGCCATTGCCGGAACCTCCGTCCTCAGTGACAAGCTTTTCCACCTGTACCGTCTGCAAATCCAGAGTACCTGTATGTGCCTGGTAGATATGGGCGCGGTTGACCTCGTTAATTCTGCGGAGCTGATAGGTACCAATGAACACCGAGAGCGTACCCTCGCCTGTCGCGTTCTCCTCCGTCTTGCCCCATGGGACAAAATCCTTCTGCTCAGATGCGATATCCGCGCTGATGATTTCGCCCTTGTAATTCTGCTTAATGATGCAAAAGACCTTTTCCAGCTTTTCAGAGAAGGCCCCGATATCAATCCAGCCCTCCGTGTAGTCGTAGATGGTGGCATTCTCGGGAACCGGGCGCGTCTTGCCCATGTAGTCAATAATAGCCCCGGCTTTTATCTGAGCAATCTTGGGCCAATTCCCGGATTCGTCCACCTCGCACAGTTGCTTGGGCTTGAGGCGGAGCTGGAAGGGAAAGACTTTGAACTCCTGTAGATCTGAGCCGCCGGTACCCCGGTACTTAGTATCTCGCAACTCGGAGCCGGAATACTCGATACTGGAGGTAGACGTGCCATTGCCTACCATGTTGGCAGCCTTGGCAAGCTCCTTCAGGCAGTCCACCACCTGATTGAGCCAGCGGGCTGATAGGGTCTCCCCTACGCGTACTTTTTCGGGCAGTTTCATAGCTTACGCGCCATACAGGTCCTTGTCCCAGCCACCAAGGCCGGAGAGCAGCCAAGTATTCTCGATGGTGTAGGTCTTGCCGTCATCGTTCATCGAGCAATTGGAAGACACCTGCAGCCATGAGCGGTTCGGGAACTTGGGAGCCTTGGGCGGGTCGTTGATGGTACCCACGGAGCTGATGTCTGACTTATCCGTGCGGGAGGTCTGCCGGACTGTGTAAGTAGCCATAATATCCTTGTAGGCCGTCACGCCCTTATTGATGAGGTCGAAGGCCTTGCTGCCGGTGTTGAGCAGCTTTCCGAGCTGCTTCATGACCGGGAGCCCATCGCTATCGAGTTTCGGCTTGCCTGCATTGTCCACCTCCGGGACCAGCTCCCACAGGCGTGCGCCATCCATAAAGGCCTTCAGATATTCCAGCTGTCCGCCGGAGATGCTGGCCATCTTCGGGTGCGTGAGAATCGGCTGGTCAACCACAGTCACATCAAAGGAGGTCGTAAAAGACACCGTGCGGGCCGGAGAAGAACCCTCTTCGCCTTCGCCATCTTCGCCGGAGCCTTCCCCCTCTTCTGAGCCGTTTTCGCCGCCTTCGGAATCTTCCTCCTCTTCTTCCACTTTGGGCTTGGTGTAGGTGAGCTTCACACTGGCCACCCCGGCCACTCCGGGCGTGATAACCGCCTTGCTCAGAGCCACGGAAGAAAGAACATCTATGCCGGAATCCATCTCCGGCACCGAGCGCAAGGCATCGCCCTCCGGGATTTCGTAGGTAAGCTCTACCGTGTCCCCGGTTTCGCGGTCGCGGCTGAGTTCAATCGTTAAAGCAGTAATGGTGTAGCCCGTATGACCGAACCACACCATTCTGTCACCACCGGAGCCGAATCCTGTTCGTAATGTTGCCATATAAACAGAGCCCGGTGTCAAAATATCATCGACTTATCACAGCCTCCACATTGCCCGATACCTGAATCGTGGGGCCGCGTCTGGTATTGTTGCCGATACCCTCCAGCAAGCGGGTCTGCTTCTTGGTCTCCGAGACAAGCGGGCCACCGATGACCACGGAACGACCGCCACCACCGACTCCGGCCATGGAATCTGTAATGCGCGTTCCCTGCTGACGGCTCCGGCCCTGTTGCTTCTGCTCCTGTTGTTTCTGCTTTTCCTGCATTTCTTCGAGCTGCTTCTCCAGAGCCACCATGCGCTTAGCGCGGGCCTCGGCATCCTCCAAGCCCTGACGCTGGTATTCAGCCGTCAACTGGGTAATGCGCTGCTGTTGCTTCAGGACCTGCAATCTCCGTTCATCTCCGGCAATCTCCGCTTGGAGCATCTTCACGGCCATATCATAGTCACGGGCGGCATTCTGCCGGGCCTGTTCCTGTTTGGCAGCTTCCTCAGCGCGGCGGCGTTCCGTTTCAGCGGTGCGCTCTGCTTCCTCGCGGCCCCTACGCTGGAGCTCCGTTATCTTGTTGTAGGTGGATGCCAGCATCTCATAGCGGGCCACATCCTGCTCCGTG
>JAFVWL010000135.1 GCA_017501695.1 Oscillospiraceae bacterium | reverse complement strand
AGTTACGGCCGCCGTTTACCGGGGCTTCGATTCAGGGCTTCGCTTGCGCTGACCCCTCCTGTTAACCTTCCGGCACCGGGCACGTGTCAGACCATATACGTCCACTTGCGTGTTAGCATGGCCCTGTGTTTTTGGTAAACAGTCGCTTCTGCCGTTTCCCTGCGACCCCTGAAGGCTTCGCGCTGTTCACGCTGACCCTCGGGGGCTCCCCTTATCCCGAAGTTACGGGGTTAATTTGCCGAGTTCCTTCTCCCGAGTTGTCTCGAGCACCTTAGGCTATTCGCCTCGTCCACCTGTGTCGGTTTACGGTACGGGCCCTCATTGGCTTCCTTAGGGGGTTTTCCTGGCACGGGCCCACGCCTCTCCCCTTCCGGCCGAAGCCTTCGGGGGGTCCGGAGCCTGGGGCATGTATCGGGGGGATTTGCCACCCCGAAGCCTCGCACTCCATCCGCGGCATCCATCAGCCGCTTGGCGCTGTCCCATGCGTCACCCCATCGGTATGACGCTTCTTGAGGGGTTCCGGAATATTGACCGGATTTCCATCGGCTACGCCTCTCGGCCTCGCCTTAGGTCCCGACTCACCCTGGGAGGATTATCCTTGCCCAGGAAACCTTGGACTTACGGTGTGCGGGTTTTTCACCCGCATTTTCGCATACTCATGCCAGCATTCTCGTTTCCGGTACCTCCAGCGGGCATCGCCACCCGCCTTCCCAGGCCTGCGGAACGCTCTCCTACCGCTCCATTGCTGGAGCCCACGACTTCGGTGACGCGCTTAGTCCCGATCATTTTCGGCGCGGGGTCGCTTGACCAGTGAGCTATTACGCTTTCTTTAAAGGATAGCTGCTTCTAAGCTAACCTCCTGGCTGTCTGTGCAACCCCACATCCTTTCCCACTCAGCGCGTACTTGGGGACGCTTAGTCGATGGTCCGGGTTGTTTCCCTTTCGTCCGCTGATCTTATCACCCGCGGGCTGTCTGCCATGCATCCTGTTCACGGTATTCGGAGTTTGATAGGGTTTGGTAAGCGGGTGTGCCCCCTAGTCCTGCCAGTGCTCTACCCCCGTGAAAGTAACATGACGCCATACCTAAATATGTTTCGGAGAGAACAAGCTATCGCCCAGTTTGATTGGCCTTTCACCCCTACCCACAGCTCGTCCGGACACGTTTCAATGTATATCGGTTCGGCCCTCCACGGAATGTTACTTCCGCTTCAGCCTGGCCATGGGTAGATCACTAAGGCTTCGTGTCTGCCGCGTACGACTGGTCGCCCAGTTGAGACTCGCTTTCGCTTCGGCTCCGGGCCTGAGGCCCTTAACCTCGCCGTACGCGAGCAACTCGCTGGCTCATTAAACAAAAGGCACGCCGTCAGGAGGATGAATCCCCCCTCCGACAGAATGTATGCACGCGGTTTCAGGCGCTCTTTCACTCCCCTCTCGGGGTGCTTTTCACCTTTCCCTCGCGGTACTGTGCACTATCGGTCATCTGCTCGTATTTAGCCTTGGAGGGTGGTCCCCCCGTCTTCGGACAGGATTTCACGTGTCCCGTCCTACTCGTCGATGGGCGCCTCTGGCAAGGATCGCTACAGGCCTGTCACCTGCTGTGGGGGGGCTTTCCATCCCGCTTCGCTCTCCGTCCAAAGTGCGCTGGTCATCTGGGCTCCTCCCCGTTCGCTCACCACTACTGGGGGAATCTCGGTTGATTTCTTTTCCTCCGGGTACTGAGATGTTTCAGTTCCCCGGGTTCGCCTCCTCCGGACTATGTATTCATCCGGTGGATACGCTTGCGCGTGGGTTTCCCCATTCGGAATCACGGTGGTCAAAGACCCTTTGCGTCTCGCACCGTACTTTCGGGGCTTGGCCCGTCCTTCGTCGCCGGCAGATGCCTAGGCATCCCCCGCGTGCATTCCTTCGCATAATCTCTAATTCCAGCGATTCAGCTCTTGTTCTGCCGCATGAGCAGCTCGAATCCACCTTTTCGTCGGTCGCTTCGAGTCACTCTCGCTTGATTGCTTTCTTTGGTTCGTCTACTGCCGTAATTTCAACCTGCACCGTGCCGCTATGGGCATCGGTCCTGCGCCCGGGGGCGCTACTGGAGCTAAGGAGACTCGAACTCCTAACATCCAGCTTGCAAAGCTGGCGCTCTACCAGTTGAGCTATAACCCCGACAGCTATGGGCCTGAATGGACTTGAACCATTGACCCCCGCCTTATCAGAGCGGTGCTCTAACCAGCTGAGCTACAGACCCGGGCTCTCAAAAGAATCGGAGATGCACTTATGTGACGGACTGTCATACTTGTGACGGTAACAGGTGGCGGACACAAAGTCCGATTTACTCCTTAAAGGAGGTAATCCAGCCGCACCTTCCGGTACGGCT
>JAFVWL010000134.1 GCA_017501695.1 Oscillospiraceae bacterium | reverse complement strand
GGTGATTTGGGCAGAAGATTTCGGCTCAGAAAAAGTTTTGAAAACGGCAGAATACTTTGTGTATTGTGGCGTTTTCAAAACGCATTTATGGGGCGAAAGATTCGCCCAAAGCCCAAAAGGGGAGTTTTTAGAGGTGCCCAATAATAAATCGTCCCAGGTGGGCTGCTGCCCGCCTGGGACGATTATGCGTTTTCGCGCAATCAATCGTTCTGTCCTTCGTATCCGATAACCAGGCCGCCGTAGCTCCCGCCGATGCGCTTCAGCTCCTCCGCCAGAAACGCGCACATGGCAACGGCACCCTCGTGCTTCAGATGGGTATTGTCCTTGGGCCAGACGAACAGGGGCTTGGAGGGCTCGTCTCCCAGACCGGAAAGATACCGCTCAGTCATGGCCGTCAGGTCCGCCACAGGGACTCCGTCCTCCTCCCCCACCTGCCGGATGGCGGCAGGGTAGGACCCATGGCTGCCAGGCAGAAACCGGCCCCGGTCGTCAAAGAGCCGCCGGGCAATGGGGGTGATCAGCAGTGGATGGGCCCCGGCCTCCCGGGCGCAGCGGATGAAATACCGCAGATTGGCGGGAAAGGTAGTCCTGGGGTCCGTATGCCGGGCCGGGTCCTCCTTCTCGTCATTGTGGCCAAACTGGATGAACAGGAAATCCCCGGGGGCCAGGGCTTCCCGCACCGGGTCAAAGGCCCCCTCGTCCAGGAAGGACTTGGTACTGCGGCCGTTGTGGCCATGGGGGCTCAGGGCAACGCCCTCCCGGAGGTACAGGCCTAGGGCATTGGACATACCTTGCTGGGGGTATGTGTCGATCCGGTTAAAAGTCACCGTACTGTCGCCGATATAGAAAACGGTTGACATAACATCGAACTCCTTAGGGTTTGGATTTTTCAAATTCCACTGCCGCAGCCAGGAGGGCAGTCCGCTCATTGGGGAGCGCTTCCTCCATCACCAGCTCCAGCAGCCGGTTCAGGCAGGCACCGATGGCCTGGCCTGTAAAGCCCAGGGCCATGAGATCGTGGCCGTTCACCGCCAGATCCTTCAGGGACAGGCAGGCGTTTTCGGCATAGATTTCCTCCAGAATCTGTCGAATCTGAGGGAATTGCTCCATTTCCTCCGCGTTTCCCGTGCCCTTGCTGCCCATATCGGCGGTCTGCAGGGCCAGAAGCTGTTCCAGAAGCTCCGGTCCCAGACGGCTGAGCCGCCGCCGCAGGATGCGCTTGTCTGGCTCCAGCCGGGTCATGTGCAGGCCGATCAGCAGCACCGCCCGCTCCCGCAGGGCCGTGGGGGCTTTCAGCCGGCGCAGGATGCTGTCCGCCAGGGTTGCTCCGGCATCGGCATGACCGTAAAAATGGCCCCGACCTGTTTCATCCAGGGTGAAGCAGCCGGGCTTGCCCACGTCGTGGAGCAGAGCCGCCCACCGCAGGGTCAGGTCCTCCGGCACCGCCTCCACCACATGGCAGGTGTGGGTGTACAGGTCGTAGGCGTGGTGGGGGCTGCGCTGGTCAAAGCCCATCTGCACCCCCAGCTCCGGAATAGCCCCGGCGACCACTGGGCCGAACCGCAGCAGATCCGATGCGTCAGCCAAGGCAATCAGTTTACATAACTCTTCGAAAACCCGCTCCCGGGCCAAATCCTCAAGCAGCGGCGTCAGACGGCACATGGCAGCCAGGGTCTTTTCCTCCGGCATCAGCCGGAACCGGGCAGCGAACCGGGCACCCCGAAGGATCCGCAGCGCATCCTCCCGGAACCGGGTTTCCGGATCGCCCACAGCCCGGAGAATGTGATTGTTCAGGTCCTCCCTGCCTCCAAAGGGGTCCGCGAAGCCCCGCTTCGGAGAGTAGGCCATGGCATTGACGGTAAAATCCCGCCGGGCCAGATCCTCCTCGATTCGGGGCACGAATTCCACCCACCCCGGATGGCGGCTGTCGGTGTAGCCGCCCTCGGTGCGGAAGGTTGTGATCTCCACCACACCGCCTTCGGTGATGACACCTACGGTGCCGTGCTTCAGTCCAGCCAGGATCAGGCTGTGGTCCTGAAACACCGCCCGGGTCTGCTCCGGCAGGGCAGCAGTGCACAGGTCATAGTCGTGGGGTGTCAGCCCCAGCACCGCGTCCCGGACGCATCCGCCTACGGCATAGGCGGCAAAACCGGCCTGCTCCAGCCGGTCCAGGCATCGGGCCACATAGTCCGGCAGGATCATTGGGCTTCCTCCGGCTTTTTCTCCTGAGGCATCCGTTCCCGGCGGCCGGTTTTCATGGGCCGCAGACTGGTCAGGTCCGTAACGCACCACAGGAGCATTCCGGCGTAGAATACATCGAAGCCGCTGCCCAGAGTCACCAGGCACAGAAACGCACCCATCTGGGTAAACAGCAGGTACATCCGCCGGTCCCCCAGGCCCACGCCAAAGGCGGTACGGTAGTAGCAGCCCAGAGTCACGCACACGGAGGCCAGCAGCGGGAAGCAATAGCGCAGCAGCTCCGGCTGAGCACTCCAAATCCGGTAGGAGAACATGAGCCGCAGCATCAGGAACACCGCGGCGCAGGCCCACAGCAGGAAGCTGCCCCGGAGTCCCCGGAATCGGCACCAGGCCAGATATACTAGGCCTACGGCGGACACCAGCCCCAGAGCCCCGCAGAAGATCTCCATGAGTCCGGCATTGTCCTGAAGGATCTGCAGGCCGCTCCACAGGCAGGCTCCGGCGGCGCCCAGAATACCGATGGCGGCAGGGGTGGACGCAGGGAACATCCTGCTGTACTTGGCCCGTCCCCCCAGGCGGTTCAGGCTCAGCGCCAAAAGCACAGCCATGGCGGCAGTGAGGAGCCAGACCAGGATTCCGGCGTAATGGCCAGGGATGAACAGGTTCCGGTCATCCAGGCCGGTGGTCACCAGCAGGATCATAGAGCCCATGGCAGGTACGCCCAGCCCCAGAGCCAGCCAGGGGGGCGCGATCAGCTTCAGCCGTTTCTTCATAGGGTACCTCCGGGATTTCAACACATAATAATTCATTATACCAGTATCTGACCATGATTTCCAGCCCCCAGGGAAAAAATACTTGTCGGATTTGGGAAAGAGGAGTATAATGATGAAAAGGGAAATTGTAGTTTAGCGTAATATGTCCGCGTAGGGGGCGACCCTTGCGGTCGCCCGGCGGCGAAGCCGCCTCGGCCCCCGCTTTTCAAGAGGGGGCTGGCAAAAATCGGCTCTTCGGAACCGATTTTTGACTGGGG
>JAFVWL010000133.1 GCA_017501695.1 Oscillospiraceae bacterium | reverse complement strand
CTTTTTTCGATGGAACACCCCCTCAGTCAGCTTCGCTGACAGCTCCCCCTGTGGGGGAGCCAAGGCTCCGGCGGCGGTGCCGCCGGACGGGCGACCGCTCCCCCCGACTCGCCTTACGGCGAGCCACCCCCCTCATAAATGCGGGGGGCAAGTTGGGTCGCCCCTGGGCGAAGATTTCCGAAAATCCACGGGATTGCCAGGAGGTGAATTGCCCGAAGGGCAAGAGAGACCACCCTGGGGTGCGTCGCTTCGCTCCTCGCAATGACGTGTTGTTTTAGGGCCTCGCAACGACATAATTTTGCATTTTGCATTATCCTGGGATCCGGCCCAGCAGGCCGTCTTTATGGAGGCCCGTGATCTCCACGGTCCGCAGTTCGTTATGCAGGTCCGCCCCGGGGGCGTAAATCTTTACATAATTGGGGGCGTGGCCCGTGTAAAACTCCCCGTCAGGCTCCTCGAACAGGACCTCCTGGACGGTGCCCACCAGCGCTTCCCGGTATTGGCGGCTCATTTCCGCCGCCACAGCCATGGCCCGCCGGCTCCGGTCCTCCTTCACCGCGTTGGGATGCTGACCGGGCATTTTGTCCGCCGGGGTCCCGGGCCGCCGGGAATAGGGGAAAATATGCATATCCGAAAAGCCGCATTTGCGGATAAAGGCCAGGCTTTCCTCAAATTCCGCCTCGGTCTCCCCGGGGAAGGCCACGATCATGTCCGTGGTCACGGCACAGCCGGGGAAATGGGCCTTCAACAGACGGACACTGTCGTAATACCGGGCAGTGTCATACTTCCGCTTCATCCGTTTCAGCACCGTATCGGAGCCGGACTGCATGGACAGATGGAACTGGGGGCACAGGTTGGGAAGCTTCGCCATTTTTTCACAGAATTCCTCCGTGATGATCCGGGGCTCCAGACTGCCCAGCCGGACCCGGCATCCGGGCACCGCGGCGCAGACCGCTTCCAGAAGCACCGACAGGCCGGGCTTTCCCGGCAGGTCCACGCCCCAGGAGGCGATCTCGATGCCCGTGACCACGATCTCCCGGTAGCCCCGGTCCGCCAGGTCCCGGGCCTGCTCCACCGCCAGGTCCAGGGGTGCGGACCGGACGGGGCCCCGGGTGTAGGGGATGATGCAGTAGGTGCAGAAGTTGACGCAGCCGTCCTGGACCTTCAGCATGGCCCGGGTCCGTTCCTCCAGACCGCCGGCGGGCAGGACCTCGAATTCCCGCCGCCGCAGGGCCACATCCAGGTGCTCCCGGGGCTGTTTGTCCGCCGCCGCGTCCAGCAGATCCCGGAGGAACTGCTCCCGGCCGCCGCTGCCGCCGATCACATCCACCCCCAGATCCCGGGCCGCTTCCGGAGCATGCTGGGTATAGCAGCCGCAGACGGCGATGACCGCCGCCGGATGGGCCTTGCGGCACCGGCGGATCATGGCCCGGTTCTTTTTGTCCGCCACGGCGGTGACGGAGCAGGTGTTGATGATATAGCCGTCGCAGTCGCTGTCGAAGGGGCCGATCTCATGGCCCCGCTCCTGCAGAAGGCGCTCCATGGCCTGGGTCTCGTATTGGTTGACCTTGCAGCCAAGGGTGTAAAAACCAAATTTCATAGTGAATTCCACCAAATTTTTCTGTCGTGTTTTGTGAGGTTCGTCAGCCCCGTCAATTGCTTTTTTCGAAAAAGCTGGTATAATACCTTTCATACACCGGAGCTGAACGGTTTGCGTCGTCCCTCCTATTATACACAAAAAGACACGATTTGTACAGAGGGGAGAGGAACGGATGCATACCTTTGAAGTGGCCTTCCATTCATTTGAGGATGTACGGGATTTCGTGTTCCTGGCATCGGCCCGGCCTTATGACATCCATGTATGCAGTGGTAACCACTGTGTGGATGCCAAAAGCATGATGGTCATGCTCAGTCTCGACTACAGCCGCCCTCTGCGGGTCATGGCCTCCTGCGATCAGGAGGAGTTCCTGCGGCTTCTGGAAGCAGCCGCGCGATTTCGGGTGTAACAAAAAACGGCTCTAGTAGCACCGTCCTGGGAATACCTGGGGCGGGTTTTTTGTTTCAGGGGAGCCTTTGTACCCAGCCCCGCCCGGTGGCAGAGCCTTGGCTCCCCCTGTGGGGGCGCCAGGGCTTCGGCGGCAAAAACTCTCAACTCTCAACTTTCAACTCTCAACTAAAAAAACACGCCCGTTGCGGGCGTGTTTTTTATTCGCTTACTTCTTGCCGAACAGGCCACCCAGGCCGCCCAGCAGGCCGCTGACCTTATCCAGGTCCACCTTGGCCTTGATGGCGTCCACCACGCCCTGAAGCTGCTCATTGGGCAGGTCCACGCCCAGCAGCTCCTCCACCAGACCGATGGGGTCCCGCTGGAACTTGTCAGCGATGCTCTTGTCGTTTTTAATCTTTTCCACGATCTCGTCGATCTTGTCCTTCAGCATTTCCATGATATCCATGTTCTTATTCTCCTTTTATGTAGTATGCAGATAATTATTTAACCAGCAGCTCCTGCACATAGCGCATGGGGGTCATGCCGCAGATTTTGTCGTCCAGGGGCTTGTCGGGGCTGCCGGCGTAGCCGCCGAAGTAGATGCCGATGACCTTGCCGCTGTCCAGGCTGGTCACGGCGGAACCGGAATTGCCGGACCGGGCAGTGATATCCAGCAGGGTCCGCCGCTTGCCGCCGATGGTCTGGTTGGAAGCCACATAGCCCCGGCAGAAGCTCACATTCAGGTCCAGGGCACTGTCGTTCATGTTGGAGCCGAAGGGGTAGCCGTAGATGGCGATGTTCTCGCCCAGCACCGGCTCCTTCCGCTTCATGTCCAGCTCGGCGTAGTAGTAGGTCCCCTCCCGGAGCTTGATCAGGGCCAGATCATTTTCCTTGTCCACGCTGTGGACTGTGGCCGGCACGAATACCGGGGCTTCTCCCGCGTTGGACACCTTGACCATGATCTTCCGGGCACCCTCCACAACATGGCGGCAGGTCAGGGCGAAGCCGCTGCGGGTGATGATGATGCCGGAGCCGCAGGAGCTGTAGGCCTGTTTTTGGACCTCGATGAAGATCACCGCGTTGGCATACCGCTCCCGCTGGTTCACATGGTTCACCAGATGGTCCGAATCCAGATTGATCTGGTTGCTGTCGCCGGACTTGGGCTCTGCCGTTTTCCGGGCCGTCTGCTGGGCAGTCTTTTGGACGGTTTTCTGGCCGGTGGTGTGCTTCAGGTACTTGGCCCATTTCTCCGTCAGCAGCTTGTCGGCCACGGCTACGGATTTCAGGTTCCGGGCGGCGGCGAAGTCCCCGTCATCCACCAGGGACATGGGCACCAGGATCTCCAGAATGTAATTCCGCAGGTCCTTCAGATAATCCCGGGCCACCATGGAATCCACCGGGGCCAGCTCCGCGGCGAAGGTCTCCGCCTCGTTTTCCATGACCCGGGCCGCGTAATCCGCCAGCTCCCGGCAGAAGTGCTTGGGCTGGCCCGCAATGCCGCCCCAGGTCATGCGCCAGTTGGGGTTGTGCTTCCGGGCTTCCTCATTGATGACCACCATGGCGTCGCCGTGCTGGGTCAGCTTCCGGATGAATTCCTCATCCAGGGCGCTGAAATCCCCGTCCTCCACCGCCACATTCAGCAGAATAGTCTGCAAAATGTTGTCGAAGCGGATCATGGACCGCTCGTAGGAAACGGTTTTGCCGTGGACCCCCGCGTACATGACCAGCTCCCGGATGGTGTTGCTGGCCTGGGTATAATAGGGCTGGGCCTTATTCAGAAAATATTCGATACGCTGCATGGTTCCCGCTCCTTATTTTACGGGGACACCGTCCACGGTGACCACCTGGAACTTCTTCCGGCAGGTCTGGCACTCGTGGTCCGATACCTCCATGTGCTTGCGGATCCGCTGGCGGCGGATCTGCTCGGTAGCGAACTTGCCGCCCTGGATATAGCCGAAGACGGCGGCGGGAATGATCAGAACGGCGGCCAGGATGCCCACAGCCTCGGAAATATCCGGGTCGATGGGGAGCATAAACAGGATAACGGACAGGATTAGCAGGGCAGCTATTTCCGCAATGGGCATCAGGAAGGCTCCGGCGATGCGCAGGCCCAGACTCAGCACGTGCTCCTTGGGGTCCATGGGCTTGACCTTGTCCGGCAGGCGCTTCACATCCAGACTGCCGCAGGCAGGGCAGATGGCCCCGTCCAGGGAGACAGGGGCGGCCTTTTTGGGCTCGGGAGCCGGTTTCTGGAAGAAGGGCTTCTTCTCCGGAGCCGTGTCCTGTACGACTGGGGGCTCCGGCTGGGGCTCCGGGGTTTTCTGAGGGGTGGCGTCGATGATGGCCTTGATCCGGGCCACCAGCATCTGCAATGCCTCGGTCTTCTTTTGATAGGCGTCGTAACGCTGGGCGCCGGTGAGGAGGAAATTGAATTCGTCGCTCAGGGGCACATCCTCCAACTGGAAGGGCAGGATGATCTTGCCCTCGTTCACCGCGTTGTCCAGCTCCTTCAGCACCCAATGGGAGTGCTGGGCGTTGTCGGACAGCATGAGCACGAAGGCCTGACAGCCGCGGATGGCGATGGGGATCTCCTTGGTATAGTTGGAGCCGCCGGGGATGTCCGCCGGGGCCATCCAGCAGGTGATGCCGTTCTGCTCCAGCACGTTCCGCACCGCCTGGGCCTGGGCAATATCCTTGGAGCTGTAGCTGATAAATACTTGCCGCACAGTGATTTCCTCCGTTTTTCCGATTTTCTATGGGATAAGTCTACCACACCCCCCGGAATCTGTCAATTTATTCCGGCTGAAATTTCCCGCCGGGGCCTTGGCTCCTCCACAGGGGGAGCTGTCAGCGAAGCTGACTGAGGGGGTGTCCCATCTACAAAAGCACACTCCCCCAGTCGCCTTTGGCGACAGCCCCCTCTGGGAGGGGGCCAAGGCCTGCGGGGTCTGCCGCAAACGGAATCATTGACGAAACTGCCGGGAGATGGTATGATAAACAATAGTACAAATGGGAGGTTACCCAATGCAATTGTTTCTGATGACCCTGTTCACGGCCCTGGTGGTGGGGCTGGATCAGTGGACAAAATACCTGGTGGTGGAAAACATCCCCCTGTTTGGCCGGATGGATGCCATCCCCGGCCTGTTCCACCTGACCTATGTCCAGAATACCGGTGCCGCCTGGTCCCTGTTCGAGGGGATGCAGTGGCTCTTCGCCCTGGTGTTCCTGGTCTTCACGGCATTGATCCTGTGGGATTACTTCAAAAAATCCATGCCCTTCACGGTCTTCGAGCGCTGGTGCATCGCCGCCATCTACGCCGGCGGCCTGGGCAACATGATCGACCGGGTCCGCATGGGCTATGTGGTGGACATGATCCGGGTGGATTTCATGGATTTCCCTGTGTTCAATGTGGCGGATTGCTTCATCACCTGCGGCTGCGCGGCACTGATCGTCAGCCTGCTGCTGTTCAACAAAAAATTCTGGAAGGACGATGCCAAATGATCCTCACCGCCGATACCGCCGGGGAGCGGCTGGACGCGTTCCTGGCCCGGAGCCTGCCGGACATGAGCCGCAGCGCCGCCCAGAAGCTGGTGGAGGGGGGCCATGTGACGCGCAACGGCGGCCCCTGCAAGAAAAATGACAGACTGAATGTGGGCGACACCCTGACCGTCACCGTCCCGGAACCCAAGGCCGTGGACATTGAAGCGAAGGAGATCCCCCTGGACATCGTGTATGAGGACGAGGATGTGCTGGTGATCAACAAGCCCAAGGGCCTGGTGGTCCACCCCGCGGCGGGGCACCAGGACGATACCCTGGTCAACGGCCTGCTCTATGCCATGGGCGATGACCTGAGCGGCATCAACGGGGAGCTGCGGCCCGGCATCGTCCACCGCATCGACAAGGATACCTCCGGATTGCTGGCGGTGGCGAAGAATGACCGGGCCCATGTGTGGCTGGCAAGCCAGCTCAAGGACCATACCATGGCCCGGACCTATGAGGCCATTGTGGTGGGCTCCTTCCGGGAGGACTCGGGCACCGTGGACGCGCCCATCGGGCGGCACCCCACGGACCGGAAAAAGATGTGCGTCACCCCCCGGAATTCCCGGGATGCGGTGACCCATTGGGAGGTCGTCAAGCGCTACCGGGGCTATACCCATATCCGGTGCCGCCTGGAAACGGGCCGTACCCACCAGATCCGGGTCCACATGGCCCACATCGGCCACCCCATCCTGGGAGATACGGTCTACGGCCGGAAGAAGCCGGAGCTGGGCCAGGACAGCCAGTGCCTCCACGCGGGACAGCTCTGCTTCCGCCATCCCAGGGACGGCAGGCCGGTGCTGGTGTTCGCGGATTTGCCGGAATACTTCCGGGAGGTCCTGGAAAAGCTGGAGAAAATGGGATAAAAAAACACGCCGCAAGGCGTGTTTTTCCGTTGTGGCAATCCCGTGGATATTCAGACAATCCCCCGCGTAGGGGCGACCTTTACGGTCGCCCGTCCGGCAACGCCAGTTGCCGGGAGATTTGTAGGGCGTGGTCATGAC
This sequence comes from Oscillospiraceae bacterium, assembly GCA_017501695.1. GTDB lineage: Bacteria > Bacillota > Clostridia > Oscillospirales > Oscillospiraceae > Faecousia. The sequence continues at coordinate 1,289 of JAFVWL010000133.1, read as the reverse complement.
CACGCCGGCTAGGTAACGATCCTGGATCGGTAACGACCTATGAAGCCATGTAACGAAAAGTATGTCATTCCGAGGGCGACAGCCCGTGGGAATCTCCAGCACCGTCCAAAGTGACCAGCGAGCCAATTAACAACGAACATTTACAGTGGACTTTGACCGACCGGTTTCGCAACCATCCACCAGGAGATTGCCACGTCGCCGCCTTTGGGCGACTCCTCGCAATGACATGGTTTTCGATGGCTGGGTGCAATTGAACACGTCATTGCGAGCCGCGAAGCGACGTGGCAATCTCCTGGTGAAATGGAGATGCGGAAAAATTTCACAGTTTCCTTATTGATTTTTTCTTATCGGTATAGTATGATATAATTGCAAAATATGGGGACACCGGATAAATAACAGCAAAGAAAACCGGTGCACCTTCAATTTTATATTATATGAAAGAGGTTATTGCATTATGGCACAGATCGATCTGAGCAAGTATGGTATCACCGGTACCACCGAGATCGTCCACAACCCCTCCTACGAAGTCCTGTTCGAGGCTGAGATGGATCCCAGCCTGGAGGGCTATGAGAAGGGCCAGCTCACTGAGCTGGGCGCTGTCAACGTTATGACCGGCATCTACACCGGCCGCTCCCCCAAGGACAAGTTCATCGTCATGGACGAGAACTCCAAGGACACCGTGTGGTGGACCTCCGACGAGTTCAAGAACGACAACAAGCCCGCCTCCGTCGAGGCCTGGAACGCCTGCAAGGAGCTGGCTGTCAAGGAGCTGTCCAACAAGAAGCTGTACGTCATGGACGTGTTCTGCGGCACCAATAAGGATTCCCGCATGGCTGTCCGCTTCATCATGGAAGTGGCATGGCAGGCTCATTTCGTCAAGAATATGTTCATCGCCCCCACTGAGGAGGAGCTGGCCAACTTCGAGCCCGACTTCGTTTCCTTCAACGCCGCCAAGGCCAAGGTTACCAACTACAAGGAGCTGGGTCTGAACTCCGAGACCGCCGCCATCTTCAACATCACCTCCAAGGAGCAGGTCATCCTGAACACCTGGTACGGCGGCGAGATGAAGAAGGGCCTGTTCTCCATGATGAACTACTTCCTGCCCCTGAACGGCATGGCTTCCATGCACTGCTCCGCCAACACCGACATGAACGGCGAGAACACCGCCCTGTTCTTCGGCCTGAGCGGCACCGGCAAGACCACCCTGTCTACCGACCCCAAGCGCCTGCTGATCGGCGATGACGAGCACGGCTGGGACGACGAGGGCGTGTTCAACTTCGAAGGCGGCT
>JAFVWL010000132.1 GCA_017501695.1 Oscillospiraceae bacterium | reverse complement strand
GGGGGGAGAAAAAAGAACTCCCCCAGTCAAAAATCGGTTCCGAAGAGCCGATTTTTGCCAGCCCCCTCTTGAAAAGCGGGGGCCGAGGCGGCTTCGCCGCCGGGCGACCGCAAGGGTCGCCCCTACGCGGACATATTACGCCAAACTACAATTTATCTAACAGGCATTGGCGGTATGGCTGGCTGCGGAGGATAGCGCTGTGGGGCTGGGGTGTGAAAAATAGCAGTTGTAGTTTCGGCAGGAATCTGCTATAATCAAAATGATATATTATGAGAAGTATTGCTCCCGGGTGGAGCGTACGGATATGGAGATGAACGCTATGAAAGATGAACGCCGCCGTGGTAATTTTGAGCGCCGCCGGGAGAATTTCCGGGAGAATGCCCCTGTGGAGGAAAACGAGGGACAGTTGGAGGGCCGCAACGCCCTGACGGAAGCCCTGAGGAGCGGCCGGACCATCGATAAGGTCTTCATCGCTTCCGGCGATACGGACCGGGGCCTGCAGCGGCTGGCTGCCCAGGCCAAGGAAGCCGGTGCCGTGGTGGTGCCTGTGGACCGGCGGAAGCTGGATGCCATGTCCACTACCCACTCCCATCAGGGCATCATTGCCCTGGCGGCAGCCCGGGATTATTTCTCCATTGACGAGATTCTGCAGGAGGCCGCGGACCGGGGTGAGGCACCCCTGATCGTCATCTGCGACGAGCTGGCGGATCCCCACAATCTGGGCGCCATCCTCCGTTCCGCCGAGTGCGCCGGTGCCCACGGTGTCATCATTCCCAAGCGGCGCAGCGTTGGCCTGACGGCTACGGTGGCCAAGGCCTCCGCCGGCGCGGTGGAGTACATGAAGGTGGCCCGGGTGACCAACATCACTGCCGCCATCGAGGAGCTGAAGAAGAAGGGCGTTTGGATCTTCGGTACCGCTGCCGAGGGCTCCATTCCCATGTACCAGGCAGATCTGAAGGGGGCCGCCGCCATTGTCATTGGCTCTGAGGGCGACGGCATGAGCCGGCTGGTCCGCCAGAGCTGCGATGTGACGGTTCACATCCCCATGAAGGGCCGCATCACATCCCTGAACGCTTCCGCCGCCGCGTCCATTCTGCTGTACGAGGCGGTGCGCCAGAGACTGGGCTGACAGGAGGATATCTATGGACGAAAAAGAAAAGGAATTACAGGAATTCAGTCTGGAAGATATTATGAAGGAATTCAGCGACGGGCCGGAGCAGGATCCGGAGGAGGTCATGGAATTCCAACGGCAGACCCCTTCCCAGGTCCAGGAACCCCAGGAGGAGCCGGTGCCCGTGGTTCCGGCTCAGCAGAGCGTCACCGGGGACACGGTTTCGCTGGAACGGATCGGCGCGGTAAAGGCCATCCGGGAGAACCTGGAACGGACCCAGCGGTTTGAGCCTGTGGGTCAGGACCAAAATGAGGAACCGGAGCCGGAACAGCCCGCTCCGGAGCAACCCCAAAAGCCGGAGCCCTTCTCCGGCGACTGGGAGCCGGAATATGAGGAGCCTATGGGGGACTATGTGCCGCCTCAGCCCATCGTGTTCCAACCCCGGTCCCGGCTGCGGGAGCTGAAGAAAAAGCTGGTAGCGGGACCGGAAAAGCGGTTCTATGACCTCAGCGAGCTGGGGGTGGGCAAGCTCCAGTTTGCCATGATTCTGTGCTTCCTGGTGGTGCTGCTGTCCACTGCCGCCACGGTACTGTATGAGCTGGACCTGGTCCCGGCGGACCGGATGAAGCTCATGGTTTTCGGTCAGTTCTTTGCCATGCTGGTGGCGGCCCTGCTGGGGTCCTATCAGCTTCTGGAGGGCCTGGGGGATCTGCTGCGCCTTCGGTTCTCCCTGAACACGCTGCTGGTATTTACCTTCGGTGTCTGCGTGGCGGATGGAATTTTCTGCCTGCAGGAGCTGCGGGTGCCCTGCTGCGCGGCTTTCAGCCTGCAGGTCCTGGGCTCTTTGTGGAGTGCCTATCACAAGCGTACCACGGAAATGGGCCAGATGGACACCATGCGCAAGGCGGTCCGGCTGGACAGCCTGGTGGCAAGCCCCGATTACTATGAGGGCCGGTCCGGCATCCTCCGGGGCGAGGGCCAGGTGGAGGACTTCATGGACAATTACGACCGCCCCGGAACCCCGGAGCGGGTGGTCAGCGGCTACGCCATCGCGGCACTGCTGGCAGGCATCGGTGCCGCTGTGGTGGGCACCATGTATCACGGACTCAGCGCCGGTATTCAGGCCGCGGGGATGACCCTGCTGGCGGCTGCTCCCGCGTCCTTCTTTGTGACCCTTTCCCGGCCCATGGCCATTCTGGAAAAGCGGCTCCACAGCCTGGGCACCGTGTTCTGCGGCTGGCAGGGCGTGACGGGCCTGGCGAAGAAAGCTGTGTTCCCCCTGACCCATGAGGATCTGTTCCCTGTGGGTACTACCAAGATGAACGGCGTGAAATTCTACGGCAGCCGCAGTCCCGACGATGTGGTGGCCTATACGGCGGCCATCATCACCGCCAACGGCGGCGGGCTGGCACCTCTGTTCGAGCAGCTTCTGGACAGCCGCAACGGCCGTCATTATGACCCGGAGAATCTCCGCTCCTACGGCGAAGGCGGTCTGGGAGGTGAGGTCAACGGCGAGCCGGTGCTGGTGGGTCTGCTGTCCTTTATGAAGGACATGGGTGTGGAGATCCCCGAGGGAACCCGGGTCAATCAGGCGGTGTATGCCGCCATTGATGGGGAGCTGTGCGGCCTGTTCGCCATTACTTACGAGACGGATCCGGGCACTGCCGCGGGTATCCGGACCCTCAGCTCCTACGGTCATCTGAAAAATGTGCTTATCACCGAGGATTTCATGCAGACCGAGAGCTTCATTCGAAGCAAGTTCGGTGTCCGGACCAACCGCATGGATTTCCCGGACCAGGAGCTCCGGCAGGAGCTGCGGGCTGTGGAGCCGGATCCGGAGATGCCGGCGCTGGCTTTGATGACCAAGCCCGGCCTGGCACCTATGGCTTACGCCGTTACCGGTGCCCGGGTGCTGCGGACAGCCTGCCGTCTGGGCGTGGCCATCCACCTGCTGGCGGGCCTGCTGGGCATCGCCATGATGCTGGTGCTGACCTGGTTCGGTTCCCTGCATCTTATGACCCCGGCCAATATGTTCCTGTACGAGCTGGTGTGGCTGGTGCCCGCCCTGCTGGTGACGGAATGGACCCGGGCGGTTTAAGAAATAATACAAGGCCCCGGAGTCTCCGGGGCCTTGCTTTTGCGCCGGAGGATATGGTATAATTCTAAGAAATACGGCAGGGAGGTGGACCATGGAACTGAATGACATCTACGACAGCGACCGGCATTTTACAGGCCGGGTCCATCGGCGGGGAACGCCCTGGCGGGAGGGGGAATTCGGTCTGGTGGTCTGCGTTTGGGTCCATGACGGCCACGGAAGACTGCTGATGACCCGCCGGGCTCCCGGCAAGAGCTTTGCCGGTACCTGGGAGAATTCCGGCGGCGCGGCCCAGGCCGGGGAAAGCAGCCGCCAGGCAATCGTCCGGGAACTGTATGAGGAGACCGGGATCCGGCGGAAGTCCGGGGATTTTGAACTGTTGTCCACTACCCGGGACCGGAATATGTTCTACGATCACTACTGCCTCATGGCGCAGGTCCCGGCGGAGCGGATCCGGCTTCAGCCCGGAGAGACGGACGGGGTAAAATGGGTTACCTTCGGGGAGGTCCACGATATGATCCGACGGAAGGAAATCTGTGCCATCATCGCGGCCCAATTTCTCCAGGAGGAGCCTGCCCTGCGAAAAAGGCAATCTGCACAAGAAGCATGAAAAATATTTGGACATCCCGACGGAAGGATTTTTCTTGAAAAAAATGCCAATTCGGGGTATTATGAAAAAAAGCGTTTTTCACAGGGACCGGCTTGGGACGCTCTGGCCGGAAATTGTGAACGCTTTTCTTTTTCATTTTACATGAGGAGGATATGACTATGATTGAAATTACGAACCTGAAGCGGGGCCTGGGAAATGTGCCTCTGCGTGTGGCCCGGGGCCACTTTGCCACCAATCACAGCCACATCAACTACTATATCGACATCACCCTCCAGAAGACCCGGCTCAGCGAGGCCAAGAACAGCGCCTATGAGCTGGTGAGCCACTTCGTCAACGATACGGTCATCGACACCATCCTGTGCCTGGACGGCACCGCCGTGCTGGGTGCCTGCGTGGCGGAGGAACTGACCAAGACCGGCTTCCGGACCATCAACCAGCACCAGACCATCTATGTGGTGGAGCCGGAGTACAACGCCAATTCCCAGATCATTTTCCGGGACAACATCAAGCCTATGATCCAGGGCAAGACCGTGCTGGTGCTCATGGCTTCCGTGACCACGGGCTACACCGCCAAGCGGTCCATTGAGGCTATCGGCTACTACGGCGGCCATGTGGCCGGTGTCGCCGCCATCTACCGGGCGGTGGACGAGGTGGGCGGCTATCCCGTCCGCAGCATCTACAGCGTGGATGACCTGCCGGACTACAAGAGCTATGACTACCGGGAGTGCCCCTACTGCAAGCAGGGCAAGCGCATCGATGCCCTGGTCAACAGCTTCGGCTACTCGGCACTGTAAACGGAATCATACGACCGGAGCGGACCCAGTCCGTTCCGGTTTTTCATTTATGCGGGATCAAGGGAGATTGTGGATTGTGCAAAAGGAGAACGGAGGATTTTTGTATGTTTTGCACAGAAAAACAAACGTCCATCTGCGGTTTTATACAATTTTACATTCTGACGAAAATAAGCGTTGAAATCCGTATATCTTTCGTGTATAATGTTATTGTTGCGGTGCAAAGCACCTGACTGCTAGTGAAGAGGAAGGGACTACTTCCCGAAAGGAGATTAAACACCATGTACACTGTTAACGCGATTCGCAATATCTGCCTTCTGGGCCACAGCGGCAGCGGCAAGACTGCCCTGGCTGAGAGCCTGCTTTATATGACCGGTGCCATCGACCGTATGGGCAAGAACGCCGACGGCAACACCGTCTGCGACTACGATCCCGAGGAGATCCGCCGTAATATCTCCATCTCCACCTCCGTCGTGCCTCTGGAGTACCACAACGTGAAGATCAACGTTCTGGATACCCCCGGTGCCTTCGACTTCTCCGGCGCTGTTATGGAAGCCCTGCGGGCCGCTGATGCCGCCATCATCGTCTGCTCCGCCAAGGACGGCATCACCGTCGGTCTGGAGAAGGCCTGGAAGTACTGCGAAGAGCGCAATATGCCCCGCTTCATTTACATTTCCAAGGTCGACGAGGACAACTCCGACTATAACGCTACCTTTGAAGCCCTGCGTGAGAAGTGGGGCAACAAGATCGCTCCCGTGGTCGTGCCCATCTGGGACGCCAACAAGAAGGTCACCGGCATCATCGACGTGCTGAACAAGCGCGCTTACGAAATGCGGAACCTGAAGCGGGTGGAGATCGAAGTGCCCGCCGACAAGGAACCCGTCATCGAAGAGTTCCATGATGCCCTGAAGGAAGCCGTGGCCGAGACCGACGAGGCCCTGATGGACCGCTTCTTCGAGGGTGATGATTTCACCTACCGTGAGATGCTGGACGGCCTGCACACCGGCGTCAAGGACCTGAGCCTGTTCCCTGTGCTCTGCGGTTCCGGCGTTACCTGCCTGGGCTCCCTGATGCTCATGGACCACATCTGCAGCCTGCTGCCCAACCCCGAGGAGGGCAACTATCATAAGGCCACCACTGCCGACGGCAAGGTGGAAGAGTTCGTTGTGTCCGCCGGCGGCGTTCCCTCCGCATTCGTGTGGAAGACCGTTTCCGACCAGTACGGCAAGTACTCCTACATCAAGGTCCTGTCCGGTGAGATCACCTCCGACACCACTCTGGTCAATGCCCGTACCGGCGAGACCGAGAAGCTGGGCCGTCTGTACAGCATGTGTGGCAAGAAGAACACCGAGGTCAAGGTCCTGTCCTGCGGCGACATCGGCGCCATCGGCAAGATGGACAAGGTCAAGACCGGCGATACTCTGTGCGATCCCAGAAAGGTCGTCTCCCTGAAGCAGATTCCCTATGCTGAGCCCTGCTACTCTATGGCTATCGCTCCCAAGGTCAAGGGCCAGGAAGACAAGGTCGGCACCGGCCTGAACCGTCTGAACGAAGAAGATCCCTCCTTCACCCTGGTCAACAACGGCGAGACCAAGCAGTTGGTGCTGTCCGGCTCCGGCGATCAGCAGTTGGATGTGCTGGTTTCCAAGCTGAAGACCCGCTTCGGCGTGGAGGCCACTCTGTCTCCCGCCAAGATCGCTTACCGCGAGAAGATCAAGTCCAAGGTCGAGGCCCATGGCCGTCACAAGAAGCAGACCGGCGGTTCCGGCCAGTTCGGTGACGTTTGGGTCCGCTTCGAGCCCCAGGAAGAGCAGGAAGAGCTGATCTTCGCTGAGGAAGTCTTCGGCGGCTCCGTTCCCAGAAACTTCTATCCTGCCGTTGAGAAGGGTATCCAGGAAGCCGTTCAGAAGGGCCCCCTGGCCGGTTACCCCATGGTCAATCTGAAGGCTGTTCTGTACGATGGCTCCTACCACCCCGTGGACTCCAACGAAATGGCATTTAAGCTGGCTGCCATCCTGGCTTTCAAGGAAGCCATGCCCAAGGCCAACCCCACTCTGCTGGAGCCCATCATGTCCCTGGCTGTCACCATCCCCGACAGCTACATGGGCGACGTCATCGGCGACCTGAACAAGCGCCGCGGCCGTGTCATGGGCATGAACCCCGATGCCGACGGCAATACCGTGGTTGAGGCTGAGGTTCCCCAGGCTGAGATGTCCAGCTACGCCATCGATCTGCGCGCTATGACCCAGGCCCGTGGTTCCTTCACCATGACCTTCGAGCGTTATGAGGAAGTGCCCAAGCAGTACCAGGCCAAGATCATTGCCGACGCCAAGAACGACGACTAATTGAAAAGCCGCAGCGGCGCAGGGAACCCTGCGCCGCTGTTTCATGTTTGGGCTCTGTCAACCGGGAGTTGACAGGATGGAAAGCGGTGGATGGTTGCCAAAATCCTGGTAATTTGCTATAGTGAGGTTACAAAATCAGCAAGGAGGAATGGATATGTCAGACATGACCATGGGACAGCGGATCGCTCAGCGACGGAAGCTGCTGAATCTGTCCCAAGAGGCTTTGGGAGAAAAACTGGGCGTATCCCGGCAGGCGATTTCCAAGTGGGAGGCAGACGGAGCGATTCCGGAGATCGATAAGCTTATTTCCATGAGCAAGCTCTTTGATGTAACCGTGGGCTGGCTCCTTGGTACAGAGGAGGATACTCAAAAGCCGCAGCCGGAGGAATTCTCCGAAGCCCAGTTGAAAATCGTGGAGGAGATCGTCCGCCGGTATACCAGGCCAGAGTCGGATCCCGCACAGACCCAGGACCAAATCAAACGGCAGCGAAAGAGGAAACTGTTGGTTTGCGTTGCGGTGATCGTGCTGTTTCTGGTGGGGTTCCGTTATTATCAGTCTGTAGTCACCGGTGTCAACAACAGCGTCTCGTCGCTGTATTACTTCTACAACAATCTCTCGTCTCAAATGCTGGAAATATCCCATCGAATGGATGAATTGACAGCAGGCCCCCGTCTTTTGTCGGAGTACACGCTGGAAGCGGAAGCCTGGGAAGACCTGTCCGGTGCTACGGTCCGGTTCAGCGGTATGCGAAGCACCACTCAGGACGGAGATGAAGGGAGACTGTCTGTTTGGCTGGATGGTGTGGAGGTGGCCAGTGTACCCTGTACACTGACCGGCGGCCTGTATTCCGCTAAGGTGGACCTGCCGGCGGCCAACGGATATAAGTTTTATTTCCATATCCTTCACACCGGCGGTGACAGCAGTCAGCAGCGATTGGATAAGACCAATGGTTGCAGCGATTTGAAATCCGCCCTGACCGGCCATATGTATATGGAATTTGAGAACATTTCCACACAAACATATCCGGGTAACTGGAGTAAGATGGAAGGACTGGAGCTGTTCTATGTAGAGCCTAAGCTGGTTGCCGGGTCCGGTAAGCTGCAGATTCAGGATATGTGCCTGGTGCTTACATCCGGTACGGAGATTCTGGAGAGGATCCCACTTTTGGAAAAAGGTGAAGCTTGTGAAAAGAATGGGTATGTTACCGATTTTATGGACATGACACCGTTCCATTTCCGGTTGGATATGGAAATACCCGAAGGAATTCTTGACCGGGAGGAAACGGTTCTGTCTGTTGAGCTGGTTCTGAACAACGGGACCGTGGTAGAACAGGCACTCTACCGATGGTACCGGGAAAATGGCTCGCTGGAAACCGAATTTATGGCTCCCTTCTCTTGAATGACCAGAATATCGCAGCGGCGCAGGGAACCCTGCGCCGCTGTTCTTTTTTGGTTGGAAAGAAAAATTGTAGTTTACAGTTTTGTACGTCATTGCGAGGAGCCGCCCCAAAGGCGGCGACGTGGCAATCCCGTATGGCGATGCAATATCTGTCGTTATTGAAAATGTAGCGTAGATTCAGGAAAAAGAACGGATTTCTTCTGTCGAAAGTTCCCGGTAACCTGAAGGGGATTGCCACGCCAGTGTGCGCACTGGCTCGCAATGACGTGGTTCTTTTCGGTGCGGCAATTACGCTAAACTACAATTTACCATTCTTGCGTCGGTTTGGATTGTGTGGTATAATCCTGTCAAATACACAGGTGGAGGGAAACGTATGCTGCCACAGGAATTTTTGAATCGGATGCAGGAGCAATTGGGGGAGGAATACCCGGCGTTTTTGGCATCTCTTGAGCGGCCCAGAGCGGTGGCTCTGCGGTTTGATCCTCAAAAAGGGAATCCTCCGGCCTTGGATTTTGTGGGGAAACCGGTACCCTGGGAGCCTCAGGGCTATTACTACGATCCCCAGGCCAGGCCGGGTCTGCACCCCTTCCACGAGGCCGGCGTATACTACCTACAGGAAGCCAGTGCCATGGCCCCGGTGACCCTGCTGGATCCCCAGCCCGGTGAACGGATCTGCGACCTCTGTGCCGCTCCCGGCGGCAAGTCTACCCAGATCGCCGGACGGCTCCTGGGGGAGGGGTTCCTGCTGTGCAACGAGATCAATCCCAAACGGGCGAAAATTTTGTCCCGGAATATGGAGCGCATGGGCGTGGCCAATGCCCTGGTGACCAATGAGCATCCCCAGCATCTGGCGGAGCGGTATGCGGAATACTTCGACCGGGTGCTCATTGACGCGCCCTGCTCCGGCGAGGGTATGTTCCGGAAAGAGGAAGCGGCTGTTACGGACTGGAGTCCGGAGACTGTGGCCATGTGTGCCCGGCGGCAGGGGGAGATCCTCCATTCCGGAGCGCAACTGGTCCGGCCCGGCGGACGGCTGGTGTACTCTACCTGTACTTTTGCTCCGGAGGAAGATGAGCTGGCGGTGGAGGCTTTTTTGGAAAGCCACCCGGAGTTCAAGCTGGAAGCGGTGGAGGCACCCTGGTTTGACTGTCCCAAGCCGGGAATGTACCGGATGTGGCCCCACAAGCTCCTGGGCGAGGGCCATTTTGCCGCGGTGCTGCGTAAGGCAGGGGATGACCGTCAGGATCCGGATGCGCCAAAGGGGGAAAAGCTGCCCCGGGAGTGGGTGGATTTTGCGAAGGAGCTGGACATCCGGCTGCCGGAGGGGCGGCCGGTGCGGTTTGGTGAAAACCTGTTCTGGGCACCGGCACAGATGCCGGACATCACCCGGCTGAAGGTCCTGCGGCCCGGCCTGGAGCTGGGTATCTGCAAAAAGGGCCGGTTTGCGCCTGCCCATGCTCTGGCGCTGTGGCTCCGGTCCTGCGCCAATGTCCAGGACCTGGACCCGGAAGGCCCGGAAATCAAGGCTTACCTTCACGGCAATGTGGTGCCCTCGGGGAAGAAGGGCTGGTGCCTGGTTACCGTGGGGGGCTACGGCATGGGCTGGGGCAAGGGTGACGGCACCGTGCTGAAAAACCACTATCCAAAGGGCCTGCGCCGATAAGGTCGTAAATTCCACTTTACATAACGTGAAAATTATGTTATAATGATACAGCGACTCAAATAATCTCAAGGAGAGGATCATCCTTGGCAAGATATGAAATTATCGGCGGCAAGCCCCTGGAGGGCGAGGTTACCATCAGCGGCGCGAAAAACGCGGTGGTTGCCATCCTCCCTGCCGCTTTGCTTGTGGACGGCGTATGCCGTATTGAAAATGTGCCGGACATCTCCGATGTGCGGATCCTGCTGAATATGCTGGAGGATCTGGGTGCCAAGGTGGAACGGGACGGCACCGATACCGTGATCATCGACAGCACCAACATTACCAGCACCACTCCGGCTCCGGAGCTGGTGAAGAAAATGCGGGCCAGTTACTACCTGATGGGAGCTTTGCTGGGCCGGTTTGGCAAGGCCCATGTGGCACTGCCCGGCGGCTGCAATTTCGCATCCCGGCCCATCGACCAGCATATCAAGGGCTTTGCCGCCCTTGGCGCGGATGTGGACGAGACAGACGAGTATGTGGCGCTGCAGCCCGGTCCCAACGGATTGCAGGGCAACCGGGTGAGCCTGGATGTGGTCAGCGTGGGCGCTACGGTGAATATTATGATCGCCGCGACGCTGCTGCCCGGTCAGACCGTCATTGAAAACGCGGCCAAGGAGCCCCATATCGTGGACCTGGCCAATTTCCTGAATACCATGGGTGCCCATATTTCCGGCGCCGGTACGGATACTGTGAAGATCCGGGGTGTGGAATCCCTCCGGGGCGGCACCTATACCATCATTCCGGACCAGATCGAGGCGGGCACCTATATGGCTGCTGCCGCGGCTACCGGCGGTAATGTGCTGGTGAAGAATGTGATCCCCAAGCATATGGAGTGCATCACCACCAAGCTGGAGGACATGGGCGTGAAGGTCATCATCTATGATGACGCCATCCGGATCATCGCGCCGGAGCGGCTCCACCGGACTACCGTCAAGACCCGGCCCTATCCCGGATTCCCTACGGATATGCAGGCTCAGATCTGCGTGTGCATGGCCATCGCCTCCGGTATCAGCCGCCTGACCGAGAGCGTCTATGAGACCCGGTTCTTCGGCTACTGCACGGAGCTGGAAAGTATGGGCGCGGACATCCTGATCACCGGCAAGACCGCCACGGTCACCGGCCAGGAGCGGCTCCATGGTGCCACCGTGAAGGCCAACGACTTGCGGGCCGGCGCGGCGCTGATCATCGCGGGCCTCAGCGCCGAAGGCGTGACCACGGTGGAGAACATCCACTATGTGGAGCGGGGCTACGAGCGGATCATCGAGAAGATGACTGCCCTGGGAGCACAGATCAAGCGAATTGAAGATTAAAATTTGGTTCTATGTCAATAGTTGGGGTAGAGCCAAAATAGAACAATTACAAGGTCGTGTCGGAGCTGTTGCTCCGGCACGATTTTATGTATTACAGAATAAGATTCTTTTTCTGAAATTATTGAAGTTTCGCATACCGTAGCAG
>JAFVWL010000131.1 GCA_017501695.1 Oscillospiraceae bacterium | reverse complement strand
TCAAGAGGGGGCTGGCAAAAATCGGCTCTTCGGAACCGATTTTTGACTGGGGGAGTTCTTTTTTCTCCCCCCGGCCCTTCGGGCCACCCCCCTCATAAATGCGGGGGGCAAGGGGTGCGGTGCTGATATAAACTACAATTTACTGCCTTGACAGCCATGATATAATCATTTTGAAAGGAAGTGTTATCTATGGCGGCATTCAGACTGAACGAGGACAAGGAAATGGTGAAAACCATCCGTGAGGGCCTGAAGCGCACCGGCGGCTACTGCCCCTGCCGGCTGGAACGGACGGAAGAGAACAAGTGCATCTGCCAGGAGTTCCGGGAACAGGTGGCGGACCCCAATTTTAAGGGCTACTGCCATTGTATGCTGTACTACAAGGATTAAAAAATATTCGCCGGAAGCAAAAAAATGTGTTGACAAATTTCGCTTCCTGTGCTAATATACTCTAGCGTTGAGCGAAGGCTTGGCGAGAAGAGAATAGAGATGGGCGAGTGGTGGAATTGGTAGACTCGCTAGATTCAGGTTCTAGTGTTCATTGCGGACGTGCGGGTTCAAGTCCCGCCTCGCCCACCAGTCTCTATTAAACTTCACTTAATTACATATGGGCGAGTGGTGGAATTGGTAGACTCGCTAGATTCAGGTTCTAGTGTTCACTGCGGACGTGCGGGTTCAAGTCCCGCCTCGCCCACCAAAAAAGCACGATGGTTTTGATACAAAACCATCGTGCTTTTTCTATATTGGTTGATATTTATACAGCAATTTGATACAATCTATTCGACAAACTTGACTTTGACGGAGGAACGAAAAATGAAGAAATTAACAAAAGAAGCAGAAACGATACTTATTGAACGTTTTGGAAAAGACAGCATTATTGCATTAGCAACAATGGCTGATGGAACGCCCTATGTGCGCAACGTAAATGCCTTTTATTTTGATAGCGCATTTTATGTACTTACTTATGGCTTGTCAAACAAGATGAAACAGATTGCCAAAAATCCCGTGGTGGCAATCGCAGGTGATTGGTTCACTGCCCATGGAAAAGGTGTGAATCTGGGATATTTCGGCAAAGAAGAGAACAAAGAAATTGCCAATTTGATGCGCACCATGTTTGCTGAATGGATTGATAACGGACATAATAATTTTGACGATGTGAATACATGCATTTTGCGAATTGAACTAACACACGGATTACTGTTATCTCACGGAACTCGTTATGATATTGATTTTTCTAAGTGACTGACCAATTCCAATTCGACAAACTGATTAGCATAGTTTCAGTCCTAAAAGAGAGTTTCACTTCCCGCTTAATAGTTTCGTTTTTTGAGTGAAACCAAATGAACCCTTTTGAAACCGTATCATTATTATCAAACTAATTCAAAAAAGACATCCTTTTGGATGTCTTTTTTTCTTTTCATATTTCCAAATGCTATCGATTCCCCTGCGGCAAGGGAAGTGCCTTCTCGATGCTGTGGAAAAACTGCAACTGAAGCCCGGAAAAGAATCGAATTTATGGTTGTATCCTGAAAAAGAACTTGCTATAATAATCGAAAAATCGGATGGGAGGCGGCTCTATGCTTCATATCTCCATTGTGGAAGACGACATTTCCAGCGCCAAGCTCTTGGAGCGGTATGTGAAAAAGTATTTCGAGGAATCCGGGGAAGCCTATCGGCTGAGCCATTACACGGACGGCCTGCAGTTTATCGCGGATTACACCGGAGATTGCGATATTGTGTTTATGGATATCGAAATGCCCCGGCTGGACGGCATGGCCACGGCCCGCCGGCTCCGGGCTGTGGATCAGACCGTGTCCCTGATCTTTGTCACCAATATGGCAAAATACGCCCTGAAGGGCTACGAGGTGGACGCTCTGGATTTCATGCTGAAGCCGGTAGAGTATTTTAACTTCTCCCTGAAGATGGATAAAGCCATCCGGCTCCGCAGGAAATATGCCGGAAGCTTTGTGCTTTTGGAAACGGCAGATGGAGTTACGAAAATCGAGGTGTCCCGGATCCGCTATATTGAAAGCGATAAGCATTTTGTTGTCTATCATACGGAGGCTGGGACCTACCGGGTCCGTGCCAGTATGAACGATACGGAAGCCCGGCTCAGCGGCCGTGGTTTTGCCCGGTGCGGTATATCGTATCTGGTGAATCTGGCTCATGTAAATCATGTGGCAGGCTTTTCGGTTACGGTAGGGAAGGATACCCTGAGCATCAGCCGGAATTATAAAAAGAGCTTCCTGGATGCGTTGTCTGTATTCTATTCCAAGGTAGGGGAGTAGTGTCTTATGGATATGGTCATGTTTTTTATCCAGCTTTTGCTGCCCTTTGCCTTATTCTTTTACCGGTTTCCCAAGACCAGGCTTTTTCAGCTTGCGGCCCCGGTGTCGCTGTGTCTGCTGTCCGTTTCGTTCTATTTTATGCAGGACAGCCTGCTGGCCCTTCCTCTGCCTTGGAGCTATTACCTGTTTTACCTGATCCCCTATTTGGCGGTGGTCGCGGCATCCTTGACGATGTTCAATATGTCCGCGTTCAACGCCCTGTATTTCTGTGTCTTTTCTTTTGTGCTCCAGAACTTTGCCCATCATCTCTGCCGCCTGTTTATGAATGGCGTCATTCTTCTTGCGGGCATGGATCTGGAAGCCCAGCGGTTCACATCCTTTCTGACTTACTCTGTCTTTTATCTGACGGTCTATTCTGCGTTTTATTTCTTGTATCTGCGGGACCGGCGGTTCGAGGCGGATGTGTCCATTTCCAGCCTCCCGGTTCTGGCGTTGGCGGCATCCTTTTCCTTGGTCCTCATTGTTCTGGGCATCTACATCCGCCATATGCAAGGGGAGCTGCTGAAGAATTCCGGCATTGCCATCGTCTACGAAATCTATTCCGTGATTCTGGATGTATTCCTGATCTGTCTGCTGATTGGCCTGTTCCGAACCAATAAACTCCAGAGCGATGCCAACGAGCTGGAACGCCGGCTTGCCCAGGAGGGAAGGTACTACGAGATGGCCCAGGCCAACATGGAGATCATCAACATCAAGTGCCATGATCTGAAACACCAGATCGCGGCGCTGAAATCCATGGATGATTCCGCCGAACGCAGGGCGGAGATCGAGGAACTGCAAAACGCGGTGATGATCTATGACAATTACGCCAAAACCGGCAACGATGCTCTGGACTGCGTCCTGACGGAAAAGGGCCTGTTCTGCAATCAGAAGGGGATCCGTTTTACCTATATGGCGGACGGTGCCGGACTGCAGAGGATGCGCTACATGGATATCTACGCGCTCTTTGGCAATGCTCTGGATAACGCCATCGAAAACGTGGTCAAAATTACCGACGAAAGCAAGCGGATCATCAGTCTGCGTGTCTTTTCCCGGGGCGGTTTTGTAAACATTCATATGGAAAACTACTGTGAAGAGAAGCTCACGTTCAAGGACGGTCTTCCGGTTACCACAAAGGCCGACAAGGAAAGCCATGGCTTCGGATTGCGAAGCATTCGATATATTGTCCAGAAATACGGCGGGAACATCAATTTCAACATCACAGAGAATACCTTCTGCCTGAGTATTCTGATCCCCCTGGATTCTGAAAACTGAATTATGAAAAGCGAAGAAATCCGGTTGGGTTTCTTCGCTTTTCTTGTGCGTCCTGATGATATGGCTTGCCAACCGTGCCAGAAAAACGACCAACTGTGCTGTAAAAAAGCGAATTGTGGCGATATGGATGCAGATATTGCCAAAATCGTGCGTTTGGTGAAAATCACTGTATAATGTACATTACAAGAACAAAGGAGAGGGCATTATGAACAAAAAACAGATCAGGTTCATAATCATCGCGGTGCTTCTCGCCGCGGCCGTTGCTGCCGGTGCGGTGGGCTTCTATGCCTTCGTGCCCGGAAACGGTGCCATTTACGATGCTCAGAATATTACTGCCAGTCATACGGCTCTTACCGGAAAGACGATCTACTGGCTGGGTTCTTCTGTGACCCTTGGTATGGAAAGCGGAGAGCAGGCGGTGGCGGATTACATCGCTGCCAGAAACGGCGCGGTGTGCGTCAAGGAAGCGGTTTCCGGCACGACTTTGATCGATAAGCCCTACCAATCCTGGTTTTCGTCGGAAGACTCCTATGTTACCCGGCTGAACAACAGCGAGAATTTTGACAAGCAGGCAAAGGTGGATGCTTTCGTGTGCCAGATTTCCACCAATGATGCCAAATCGGAAAACCTTTCCCAGTGGGGCCGGATTACCGGCGCCGATGTTACCGATAAGGCTTCCTTTGATGTGAAAACTACTCTGGGTGCCATGGAGTACATCATTGCCTACGTCTGGGAGACCTGGGGTTGTCCGGTATACTTCTACTCCGGAGCCTACTTTGGAGATGACGGCCTGACGGGAAACCGGGATCCTTCCGGCACGGACTATGCCCGGCTGGTTCAGCTTACCCATGAGCTGGTGGAGAAATGGAACGCCATCGAAGGCTATGAGGTTCACATCATCGATCTGTATAACGATGCGGACTTTAACAACATTACGGATTCCCAGTATAAACTTTATATGCGTGACCCGATCCATCCCCTCAAGGCAGGGTATTTGGAATGGTGGACCCCTTATTTTGAAGAGATCCTGAGCCGTACACTTCCCCAGGTCTAATAGCCGCAAGGCTTTAGAAATAAAAGGGCGAGAGCCCAAAAAGAAAGAGGTTGAGCTATATGAATTTGGCGAAGATCGGAAACAAAACGCTATGGCGTGTCCTCGCGGGCTTGTTTGCGTTTATCCTGATCATCTCCATCGCCGGCGACGTGGTGACGAGAGAATGGTCCGGATACATCAACAAGTACCTCGGCGTCGAGGGCACCAAGATCGTCGAGAAGGGTGACGGAAATGTGGACACTGTCTACTTCAAGAGCGCCTTCTCCAACTACAAGGACGTGATGGAGAATGCCCGGAACGTCAGCCGCCAGGTGCAGGCTGATGGCACCATCCTCCTGCGCAACGAGAACAACGCGCTGCCCCTGAGCAAGGGCGCGAAGGTGACTGTGTTCAGTTATTCCTCCGCTGACCTGGCCTACGGCGGCACCGGCTCCGGCGGTGTGACTGCCTCTGCTGAAAGAAAGTACGATCTGCGGAAGTCCTTTGCCGAGGATGGCCGTCTGGCCCTGAACGATGCCCTGTATGACTACTATCTGTCTCAGATTGAAGCCGGCAATCAGGCCAAGGACGGCGCTCTGACCCGTAAGAAGGGCGGCGGCTCCGGCTCCGGCGGCGGTGGCGGCGAAGAAACCCCCGATACCACCCCCACCTATGGCAACAATTACAAGATCCCCGAAATCTCTCCCTCTGAATTCCCCGCGGAAGTCACCGGCAGCTATGCCAACTACGCGGACGCGGCTATCTTCGTCCTGTCCCGTATCGGCGGCGAGGGTGCTGACCTGACCACCAAGAGCGCCAACTCCGACGAGGACCGTTATCTGGACCTGTCCGAGACCGAGCGCGAGGTGCTGCAGGCCATGAAGGACGGTCCCTTCTCCAAGCGGATCGTTCTGATCAACGCCTTCAACGCTGTGGAGCTGGGCTGGCTGGATGAGTATGACATCGATGCCGTGCTGTACATCGGCGGCCCCGGCGAAGTCGGCATGGATTCTGTCGTGGACATCCTGGTCGGCAACGTCAACCCCTCCGGCAAGCTGGCCGATACCTATGCTTACGACTCCTATTCCTCTCCCGCCATGCAGAACTTCGGCGGCTACACCTACTCCAACGCTGACCAGATCAACAACTCTGACTCCCAGAAGTACCTGGTCTATGCCGAAGGCATCTACGTTGGCTACCGCTACTACGAGACCCGTTATGAGGATACCGTCCTGAAGCAGGGCAACGCTTCCTCCACCAAGGGTGCCTTCGCTTCCGAGGGTGCCTGGAACTACACCGAAGAGGTTCAGTTCCCCTTCGGCTTCGGCCTGAGCTACACCACCTTTACCCAGAAGCTGGAGAACGTGGTTGTGGACGAGAACGCCAAGACCGCTACCGTCACCGTTTCTGTGAAGAATACCGGCAGCGTGGCGGGCAAGGATGTCATTGAAATCTACGCCCAGAGCCCCTACACCGCCGGCGGCATCGAGAAGGCTTCCGTGGTCCTGGTGGGTTTTGTGAAGACCGACGAGCTGGCTGCCAATGCTGAGAAGACCTACGAAGTGGTGGTCGACCTCAACGACGTGGCTTCCTACGACTACAAGACTGCCAGAACCTACGTTCTGGAGGGCGGCGATTACTACTTCGCCATCGGCAACGGCGCCCATGAAGCCCTGAACAACATCCTGGCTGCCAAGGGCAAGACCACCGTTGACGGCATGGATGCCAACGGTAACGCCGCCAACGCCTACAAGTGGACCAAGAACGGTGACACCCTGTACTCCGAGTCCATTACCGGCTTTACCGTGACCAACCAGTTCGATACCGTCGACCTGAACCACTACGGCGATCTGGTTACCTACCTGACCCGTTCCGACTGGGACGGCACCTGGCCCAAGGAAATGGTGGATTTCGCTGCCACCAGCCAGATGGTCAAGGAAATGAACGATCTCTACGATGAGAACAACAACCCTGCTGCCTATACTCCCGGCTCCTCCGACATCTCCTCCATCACCCTGGGTGCCCAGCACAGCGGTGTGAACATTGCCACCATGATGGGTAAGGATTACGATGATGAGGCCTGGGAAACCCTGCTGGATATGCTGACCATCGAGGAAATGGCCAACTTCGCCCGTCAGGGCAGACCTGCTATCCCCTCCGTGGGCCAGCCTGAGACTACCGCGGTTGACGGTCCTGCTGCCTGGACTAAGTCCACCTACAAGGTCAAGTACGACGACTTCTCCGCTGACGCTGAGAAGACCACGGAAAACATGGTCCTGTATCCCACTGAGACCGTCATCGCCTCCACCTGGAATGTGGTTCTGGCCCGTGAGGTCGGTAACTCCTTCGGTGAGGAAGGTCTGTGGGGCGGCGGTGTCGGCTGGTACGGTCCTGCCGCGAACCTGCACCGTACTCCTTACTCCGGCCGTAACTTCGAGTACTACTCTGAGGACGGCTTCATCTCCGGCGAGCTGGCTGAGGCTGAGGCTCAGGGCGCTATGGCCAAGGGCGTTATTCCCTACCTGAAGCACTTCTTCCTGAACGATCAGGAAACCAACCGTATCGGTGTCTGCACCTTCGCCAACGAGCAGTCTCTGCGTGAGATTTACCTGAAGGCCTACCAGGCTCCCTTCTCCACCGACGGCACTGAGGAAGATCCCGCTGTCACCGGTGTTATGGGCGCTTTCAACCGTCTGGGTGTCACCTGGAGCGGCCACTACGGCAATCTGTGGCACAATGTCATGGCTGGCGAATGGGGCTTCACCGGCAACGTCACCACCGACTTCGGCCAGAAGCCTCAGTCCCTGATGGAGCCCCAGTTGGCTTACGAGGCAGGCAACACGATGTTCTGTACCTCCGGCCAGAGCTTTACCCCCATCATCGCTGAGAAGGCTGCTCATGACCTGAAGCTGCTGACCAACCTCCGTGAGGCCACTCACCGGATCCTGTACAACTTCACCAATTCCGCTGCCATGAACGGTATGTCCTCCACTGTGGAGATCGTGGCGGTAAACACCTGGTACAACAACGCGCTGATGGCCTGCATGATCGTCTCCGGCCTGCTGACCGCTGTTTGCGGCCTGATGACTGTCGTGCACACCTTCGGCACCAAGAAGGAGGAGAAGTAAGATGAACGAATTCCTCAACAAGAAAACCACTTTCTGGTATATTTCCTGCGTTTCCATGGTTCTGGCCCTGGTTGGCCTGATCGTTTACGTGGTCAGAGGCGGTAACAGCTATTCTCCCGTCTCCGGCACTGCTGTCGCCGTTTGGGCTGTCGGCATCGTGCTGAACGCCGTGGTCCTGGTTAAGGACTTCAAGATCGGTCAGTTCATTCCCTACCTGCTGTACGTTGTGACTCTGGGCGTCCTGCTGAACACTGAGATGCTCTTCGCTTCCAACGTTCTGGTTTCTATCGACGGCGGCTTCTTTGATGTGGCCTGGATCGCCTTTGTGGTGTGCCTGGTTCTGGCCATCGTGGCGGGCTATGTCGCCAGCGTGAAGCCCCTGACCAAGGAGTAATTTCACAATCGGGGTCCTCTGAAAGCACCGCTTTTGAATCACCGGCCTCTCTCACTCCCGGTATCAGAATGTGTTTTCAGAGGCAACCCTAACGCCTTTTATGGTGAACAAATTGAGTGACCGAAATAGCCGAAAATGTGACAGGATCACAGCAATCGCCTTCTGTGCGGTGGCGGTGATCGGATGTGTTGATGTGATCCGCTATTTGGTACTTGGTGAAATGGTTTCCATCGTAACCGTGATCGTGGTGGAAGGCTTATTGATCTTGACAGCTTTGGCGGCCTGGCGCGGACGTATGCCTGTGCTGCTGGTGCCCGTTGGTATCGGTGCCGCGGTGCTGTTTGTTCTGATGAACAACTGGCCCACATCCGGATTTAATATGGGTTTTTTGTTCCAGGCTCTGGCGGCTTTTGCCGGCGGGGCAGGGGGAATGATCCTTGCGGCACGGGAAAAACACAAGTCCGGTCCGATACCATGGCTTCCGGTTCTGGCCGCGGCAGCCCTGGCTGTTGCAGCGCTGCTTACCTGGGTGATCCAGGTGGGAATTGCCAGAGGGACTTCCGGTCCAGCGGCGCACCAGCTCTGGGCTGTTCCGGAAAGCTTTGACTCCCGGGACTGTACCCAGGCCGGAACCGTGACTACCATCACCTATCAGACGAAAGCCTATGCGACGGACGGAAGAGCCGTGGAAAAACGGGCCTATGTCTATCTGCCCTATGGTTACGATGAAACCAAAAAGTATGATATTCTTTATCTGATGCATGGAACCGGCGATGACGAATCCTATTGGCTGGAAGACCATGCGTACAACAAGACCATGGTAGATCACATGATCGCCTCCGGGGATATTGATCCGCTGATCATTGTGACACCCACGTTCTATGTAGAAGACGATTGCCAATCGGAACTGGATGTTCTGACTTATTTCTTCGCACAGGAATTGCGGTACGATTTGATGCCTGCAGTGGAAAGTACCTATTCGACCTGGGCGGAAAGCTGCGATCCGGAAGGCTTCACGGCAAGCCGGGATCACCGGGCGTTCGCGGGACTGTCCCGGGGTGCGGTGACCATGTATCACTCCGCCCTGTGTGCCAGCCTGGATTATTTCGCTTGGTTTGGAGGCTTCAGCGGCAGCCGCACCACAGCGGAATACTTCCGGGAAACCATTCAAAGCGATAGCTTTTCCGCCTACCCGATCCGGTATCTCTATGCTTCCAGTGGCAGTATTGATTTTGCACTGGTAAACCAACTGGAGGATTATCGGTCCCTGCTGGAAATGGAGCCCAGACTGCGGTACGGTGAAAATACGGCTTTTGATGTATATCCCATGCAGTATCATTCCATTGGATCCTGGCATCTGGCGTTGTACAATTTCCTGCAAAGAATCTTTTAGCGTACATGGTGTCCCAACCTTGGGACGCATACCTCCTGAAAATCCCCGGCCCGGATTTTTCCGGACCGGGGATGATCAGCAAACAATGAATACGAGCATTCCATCCGGATTCGCTTCGGATGTTACCATACAAACCCTCTATCTGGGGTATATGATACGATATTCTCTTCTCCTCTTTTTCTTTCCCGCTGTAATGCCCCGGTTCTTCCGGGGCATTACGCGCATCGGGAGTTTTTGGTTTGCTCCAATGCTTGCGCCTTGCGGCAAGCTGCATTATAATAAGGTTGACCTGCATGGTCAGGAGGGACACGTTATGGTTTCCGGAGAACGTACATTTCTGGAATATCTTCGGGAATATGCAGAGGCTTCACACCGGAAGCCTCTTTTGGGCTGCCCCCAGGGATGGCTTACCGCAGAGCAAGTGCTGGCTTTGGTGGAAACCACGGCCTGGCACTTGCGCCGGCAGGGCATTGGCTCCGGCGATCTGGTAGCGCTTCGGACCACCCGGTCCAGGGAATCCGTCCTGATCATTCTGGCGTTGCAAGCCCTGGGCGCTGTGGCGGTGCTGACGGAGCCGCATACCGATGCTTCCGGTTTCCTGGAATCCTGCGGCGTGAAGATTCCTGTCCGTGCGATTGTTTCCAATGACCCCGCTGTCCATCCAGTCTGGGATGGCAGGGGACTGACGTTGACCAAAACTGGAACGGACACGGAGATACCCATGGATCCCTTTGCTTTGGAGCCCCACGGATTCCGGGAGGAAGCCCTGGATCCCAAAGCACCCGGTTTTGTGATTTTTACTTCCGGTTCCACAGGGGATCGGAAAGCTGTGGTGCTGAACCAGTATGCTTTGGCGGCCAACCTGCTGGATGCCCATCCTCTGGGGGGATACCTGGAAGAAGACATTGCTCTGGGGGTGCTGCCCCTGGATCATGTGTTTGGCCTGGTGCTGATGGCGGGAATCTGCGTTTTGGGCTATCGGCTGTATTTGCCGGAGCAAATCGATGTTCCGACGATCCTGTCCGCCATCGAAAAAGAGCGGATCACCCGAATGAACGGGGTTCCATCTTTGTATCTTGCTATGGCGCGGCAGAAAGCGGGGTATGACCTTTCCTCTCTTCATGCCGGATTTATTGGCGGTGGACCCTGCACTCCGGAAGCTTTCCGTGAAATCGAAACTGCGTTGGACATGACTTTGGTCAGTGCCTATGGCATGAGCGAGTGCGTGGGCATTACTTCTTCCTCCTGGCGGGATCCGCTGGAGAAACGGAGCACTACGGTGGGCCGGTTTTATCCGCGGAACCGTGGAAAAATTCTGTTGGAGGATGGTACCGAAGCTCCAACCGGCGTGGAAGGAGAAATCTGCGTGGATGGCCATGCCCGAATGCTTGGCTATTATGGAGGCGCAGCTTCTCAGCAGGACCTGCTCCACACCGGAGATATGGGTTACCTGGATGCGGAGGGCTATGTTCATATCAGCGGGCGGAAAAAAGATATCATTATTCGCAACGGTGTGAATCTGTCGCCCCGTCGCATCGAGAATGCCCTGCTTTCTTTGCCCCAGGTGTCTCAGGCGGCGGTGGTGGGTTTGCCGGATCCCCAGTGCGGAGAGCTGCCCTATGCCATGGTGGTTGCATCCGGCTGTACGGAGGAGGAACTCCTGGCCCAACTCCAACCCCTGCTGACCCGAAATGAAATGCCTGCCGGTGTGTATTTTACGGATTCCTTGCCCCTGACACCGTCGGGAAAACTCCACAAGTATCAGATCCGGGAGGTGCTGCAGTCGTGGAAGAACTTGTGATCCTGGAATTGCCCGTGGCGCTGCTTTTGTACGGCCTTGCTGTGTTCCTTTGCATCTTTGACCGGATTTACCGGGCGACCGGGGGTGTGCTGACGCTGGCTTCCACAGCGACGGCGGTTTGCGCCACGGTATACGCCCTGGTCATGGGTGCGGGGCTGTGGGAATGCGCCACGGTGCTGCTGGTGTTCTTACTGCTGAATTCGGAGGTGGGGGAATGAATTTCAATTCCGGAGCCTTCCTGATATTCCTTCCGGTGGTGACTGCCGGATACTGGCTGCTGCCTTATAGATTCCGGAAATACTGGCTTTTGGCGGCCTCCTACTATTTTTATATGTACTGGAATCCCTGGCTGATTTTTCCGTTCCTGCTTTCAACCGCCGTGGATTATTGCTGCGGCTTGGGAATTGAGAAATACCGGGGAAACAAGCCTGTGATGAAAGCGCTGCTTCTGACCAGTATCTGTTTGAACTTAACGCTGCTGTTTTCCTTCAAATATCTGGATTTCTTTGGAGAGACGGTCAACCAAATTTTCGCCATGCTTTCGCTGCCTCTGCGCATTCCGAAATTCGGCCTGATCCTTCCGGTGGGTATTTCCTTCTATACCTTTCAGACCATGAGCTATACCATAGATGTGTACCGGGGGGATTTCCATGCGGAGCGGGACCCAGTTACCTTTGCCCTTTACGTCAGCTATTTCCCCCAGTTGGTTGCGGGTCCCATTGAGAATCCCGGAAACCTGCTGCCCCAGCTCCGGCGGGAACAGAAGCTGAACTGGGAGGATTTGACCGCTGGAGGCCGCCTCCTGATTTCTGGCTATTTCCGGAAATGTGTGGTGGCGGATCTGTGTGGCATCTATGTCAACCGGGTCTTCGCCCATATGGACCAGGCCAATTCCCTGACCATTATGCTGGCGGGAGCCTTGTTCTGTATTCAGATGTATTGCGATTTCGCCGGTTATTCGGAAATTGCCGCCGGCGCGGCCCGGCTCATGGGCGTTCGGCTCATGCGGAATTTTGACCGTCCCTATCTTTCCCAAAGCTATACGGAGTTCTTCCGCCGCTGGCACATCAGCCTGAACCGCTGGTTTACCCAGTATGTCTACATCCCTTTGGGCGGCAGCCGAAGGGGAAAAGTGCGTAAGATCATGAATATATTTGTTGTTTTCACCCTGTGCGGCCTGTGGCACGGGGCCAACTGGACCTATGTCCTTTGGGGTATTTATGCCGCTTTCTGGCTGTGCCTGGAAAGCCTGACTCTGAAGCCCATGGAGCAGGCTGCGGCGGCACACAAAATCGACCTGAAGCACCCGGTGGTGAAGCTGCTGCGACGAGGTACCACCTTTCTGATCTTCATTCCCGCGGCGCTGCTGTTCCGGGCGGTGTCGGTGGAACAGCTTGGGGTTATTTTTCCCCGGCTGGTGAGCCAGTGGGGCTTTGGACATGAATACCTGCAGAGCACCCTGCAGGCTTTGGGCTTGGACGCGGAACAGATCCTCCGGCTGGTTCTGTGCATTGTTGCCATGGCGGGTCTGCACCGCTGGGGTCAATATGACCTGCCCCGGCCGGAAACCAACCATCAAATGGCCCGGTCCGTCAGCGCTGCAGTCTATTATATTCTGATCATCGCTCTGTGCTGGCTGGCACTGTTGGCGACCCAGGACGTGGCGGGGTTTGCCTATTTCCGGTTCTGATTATTTATGAAAGGAGTCAACCTGTGAAGCGTATTTTGCGGATCCTGATCCTGACGATTGGTATATTCTGCTTTGCCGGATGTGGCTCCGACCGGGAAGAAACCCTGGTTCAGGTCAGTGTTATGGAGACGGACGGTGTATCCGTTTCTGATAATGGACTGTGGATATCCCCGGGCAGCGATGCCGTGTTTCGCCTGCGTCTGCCGGAGAACTATGTACTGGCATCCACGGACTATGCCGGCGCTTATGAATTGCAAACATCCGGCAATACGGTGATTCTGACCCTGCGTAATGTCCGGGTGCCCACCCGTGTGCGGCTGGAGCTCGTTTCCAACAGCTATACCGTCCGCTATCATGGCAACGGCGGAAGGGCCTGGTCCGGCGGGACGGAATCGGTGCCGGTTTCCTATTCTCTGATCCATCACGTCCGGCCCAATACCTCCATAGGGACCGACCTGTTCCATCGGGAGGGATACACCCTGAAGTGCTGGAATACAGAGCCAGACGGCTCCGGATTATCCGTTGGCTTGGGCAGCCGGGTCACTGTGGAGGCAGGAATCCCTATGGACCTTTACGCCCAGTGGATGCCCTGGACGGATTCGGCGGCCTTTGATACCGTTCCGGTGGAGGGCGGTGTGGCTATCAGCGTCTATCATGGCAGTGATGGGGTGGTTGTGATTCCGGAAACCCTGGATGGGAATCCGGTGGTGAGGATCCGTGCCGGTGCCTTCAAGGAGAAATCCCTGGAAGAAATCGTGTTTTCTAAGACACTGGTGTTTGTGGAAGACGGCGCGTTTCAAAACTGCGGCCTGCGCACAGTGACCTTATTCGACAACATCGAATCCATCAAAGACGGTGCCTTCGTGGATTGTAATAATCTGCAGACCCTGCACATCAATGCCGTGGAAGCGCCCTACGGTTACCTGTTCCGCCGGGAAAGCGTGTATGCGGATAAAATCGATCTGCTGATTCTGGCGCAAGGCCAGAAAAAGCTGGTGTTCTATGGCGGCTGCTCCATGTGGTACAATCTGGACGGTCCTGCTATGCAGAACGCACTGGGAGATTCCTACCGGGTCATCAATACCGCCATCAACGGCACCGTCAGCTCCCTGGTCCAGATGCAGATCCTGGAAGCGTACATGGAGGAGGGGGATATCCTGTTCCACACGCCGGAGCTTTCCAGCCGGACCCAGCTCTGCTTGGTCCGGGAAATGCGGGACTATGACGAGCATCTCTGGTGCGGGCTGGAATACAATTACGACCTGTTTTCTTTGGTGGATATCCGGGGCATGGAAGGAGTTTTCGACAGCCTTACTCATTATCTGGAAAAGAAGAACGGTGGGAGCCGTTATGAAGATACCTACCAGGACAGTGAGTATCAAACCTATCTGGATTCCACCGGCTCCATCCCCTTTTTCCGGGAGCAGACTTATGACGACCTGGCCGACGATGTGTTCCTGAACCCGGACTATATTCAGGATGAAAACATGGAGGTCCTGGATAGGTGTTATGAAGCCTTTCAGGCAAAGGGCGTTCGGGTCTATGTATCCTACGCCTGCGTGAATATGGACGCGGTTCCGGATGATCAGAAGGGGAATGTGGCCCGGATGGATGCGCTGTTCCGGGATGCCGTTGAGAAGATGGACGGTCCGGTGCTGATCTCCCGGCTGGAGGATTTTCTGTACAACCGGGATGACTTTTACGATACCAATTACCATCTTCTGTCCCAGCCCGCATATGACAATACAGTTATCTGGATCCGGGATCTGCTGGCACGGATGGAACAGGACGGTTTGGGGGAGGGGATAACATGAAAAGGCCTGTTATCTGGCTTCTGATTCTGCTTCTGCTGCTGTCCATCGTTCCGTTGGGACTGGTGACGGCGGAAGCGGTGTTGCCCGATTATTACGCAGACAGCTATTACGCTGAGCTTCCTGCCATGTACCGCCGCCTGCGGGAAACGGAGGAACCGAAGATCGTCCTTGTGGGCGGCAGTAATATTGCCTTCGGTGTGGATGTACCTCTGCTGGAAGCGCTGCTGGCCCAGAAGGGCTATGACTACCGGGTGTGTCCTCTGGGCCTGTACGGCGCCGTGGGGACCTCTGCCATGCTGGAACTGGCCAGGGAGAATCTGAATCCGGGAGATCTGGTGATCCTGGCTATGGAACCGGACCCGGAGGCCATGTCCGCCTACTTTGGTGCTACTGCCTTCTGGAAATGCGCGGAAAACGCGCCGGAGCTGCTGTTTGCCCTAAACGAGTCACAGCGCTCCGCTCTGGCCGGGAACTATTTGGGCTATTTGCAGGAACGCTGGGCCTATTTTCGTGACGGGACCGCACCTCTGATTCAGGGAGTCTACGCAAGAGCTTCCTTTGACGAGCATTGCAGCATGGTCTATGAACGGCCGGGCAACACCATGGCCTTAGGCTTCGACACCACCGCTCCGGTAGATCTGGCGGCGGTGACTGTCACAGCGGGTTTTGCGGACCAGGTCAATGCTTTCTGTGACTTTGCCCGGGACCGGGGAGCTTCCGTATATCTGAGCTTCAGTCCCGTGAACCGCTCCGCCTTGGTGGATCCTTCCCGGGAGGCAGTGCTGGAATACTTCGACCGGTGCTGCGATGCCTTTGACTGCCAGCCGATCAGCGATCCGAACCGGTATATCTATGACAGCGGCTGGTTCTATGATTCCAATTTCCATCTGAATTCTGCCGGAGCGGTTCTGCGGACCCGGGATCTGGCCCAGGATCTGCTTAGCCAGCTTGGGTGCTGGGAGCCGGTGGACTGTGTGGTGCCGGAAATGCCGGACTCTGTCGCGCAAATGCCAACAACTTCGGGAGACGCGGATTGCTTTGCGTTTTCCCCTGTGAAGGACTCTGCCGGAAGGATCCTTGGCTATCGGGTGGCGGGATTAACGGAACAGGGCAGGGAAAAAACCTCGCTGACGGTGCCGTCATCCCATCAGGGAATGCCGGTGGTAGGTTTTGCCTCCGATGCCCTGTCCGGGGCGGACCGACTGGAGGAGCTGACGGTTCCCGGATCCGTAGAGGGGCTGCCTGATGGCCTGTTCCGGGAGACAAGCAGTCTGACACGACTGATTCTGACCCACAGGGGCCGGGTGTGCGATGTAACGGAGCATACTTTCGACAACGCGTCTCAGGTCCGTGTGTATGTGCCGGAGGAAAGCTACCCTTTGTACCGGGACGGTCAGGGCTGCGAAACCAACCCCTGGGAGGATTGTTTGGACCGACTCTATTCGTATTAATAACAGCACCGCCGGAAGCAAACGCTTCCGGCGGTTGGCCTATTGAAGAGCTGTGTGTTGAGAACCGTTGCTAACGCCTGTGCAGATGTCTGTTATCTTGTAAGTAAATTCTACTCATGGTTGAAATATTCTCAAATATCCGGTTATTGTACTATACCATATACTTTGCTATCGTATAGTTACAGTCGGATAAATAAACTAGGAGGATATACTATGGCTATGAAAATAGGAGAAAAAATCAAGGTCTTGCGAAAAGCAAAGGGTATTTCTCAGGAATCTCTGGCAAAAGACCTGGGGGTAACGTTTCAAGCAGTCAGCAAGTGGGAAACCAATACAACGGCACCGGATGTGAGTCTGATCCCGTCAATTGCAAGTTTTTTCGACGTATCCATTGACGAACTGTTTGACTACAATGCATTGGAGAACGAACGAATTATCGATGGTATTTGCCGGGAAGCGGCTCGCTGCCGTTTTAAGGATCCGTTGCATGCGGAGATGATATTGTTGGAGGGACTGCGGCGGTTTCCGTCCAATGAATCAATTATGACGGTACTGGTTTATGTGCTGTGGGCAATACCCGGTCGGGACAAAGAACTTATCGAAACCTGCATTCGACTTGTTGCTTGTGCGACCAATGAAGGAGTCAGATGTGATGTGCTTCGGATTCTGGCGGAAGCTTACCATAGGACAGGGGAGTACGAGAAAATTCCGCCCGTTATTGAACGGATACCGGAATTTTATTTCACAAAGATGGAATGTCTGGCCAAATTGACTGCGGGGCAGACAAGCCTGGATGCGGCCCGGTTTCAGATGAATCTTAGCGGCAAGAGCTTGCTGGAAATGCTGGAAATCATGGGAATGCGTTATGCGGAAAGTGGCGATACGGATCGGGAGGATCGCTGTAAGCGTCTTTACGATAGCGTGGTCTCAGCTTTTATAAATGAGGATGGCAAAGTTTTTGAAATTGCTGGATATGAGTGGATTCCTGGGGATAACGAATAGAACAACGGACTGAAAAGCGGCGCTGCATGACATAAGTGCTTTACAAAAATACACTCGCGGTATATACTTGAATTGTGAGTATAAGTATGAGGGGGTTATTGATGAAACGCCATATTAGATTGACTGTAATTGTGACCTTGGTGTTAATTTCCTTGCCCGTGACGGTCTTTGCCTGGGTGCCTGACCCCTACTTCTGGTGCTGGATTGATGCGGCTGCCATCCCGGAAGGAACGATATATGTGGATATGCTGCTTCCAATCCAAGAATCCGACCCCGGATATACTTCGTTTCATGAATCCAACGGTCAGAAGTATGGCATCTCACCGGATAGCGAGATCGTTTCCTATCAGCAGGACGGCTTCCGCAGCTATACCTTCCATATAAAAGATGCCTGCGGTGAAATCCGGCCTTATTATCAGTACGATTTTTCCGTACCCCGGGAGACATATGAGCGATACAAGGAACTTCTGAAGGATTATGAGGATCACTGTTTCGTGTTCCGTGACGGAGAAAGCCGGCAGTATACCATGCAGGTTTTTCGGAGCAGTGTAGAGGAACAGAAAATTAACGAAATTGCCGGAACCTTGGGAATCTCTCTTGCTGCAGATCGGGAAACGGCATATACGGATTACAACACCAACAATGAGATTTACCCGGAGCGGCAGTCGGAGTATGACTATTGGTATTGCCGGCAGACCTACCGAATAGCCAGGTTCGCTTATTTGGACGAGGACGGAAAGGTACTTGGTGTCAGCAATTCCATTTCTATCGATCCCGTACTTCAAGAGGAAAATCTGTACATTCGGCTCAGCGGCATAGAACTGACTACGGATCCACAGCACGGACCAATCTGGGTACCGTTGATTATCATATTTACAGCAATCCTGTGCGGTTTGACCCTGGCGTGGGTTGCCCGTAAAATGATTCGAAAATAAAATGTTGCCCCAGCCGGTTGGCTGGGGCATTTGATGTATTATACATTGAACAGGAAGTTGACGATGTCGCCATCCTTCATGACGTATTCCTTGCCCTCGGAGCGGACCAGGCCCTTGGCCTTGGCAGCGGCCATGGTGCCGCAGGCCTTCATATCCTCGAAGGCAATGACCTCGGCCCGGATAAAGCCACGCTCGAAATCCGTGTGGATCTTACCGGCAGCCTGGGGAGCCTTGGTGCCCCGCTTGATGGTCCAGGCACGGCACTCGTCGGAACCGGCGGTGAGGAAGGAAATCAGACCCAGCAGGGCATAGCTGGACTTGATCAGCCGGTCAAGACCGCTCTCGGCCACGCCCAGCTCTTCCATGAACATGGCCTTCTCGTCGGGATCGTCCAGCTCGGCGATGTCAGCCTCCAGCTTGGCACAAATGGGAATGATCTGGCTGCCTTCCTCGTGGGCCAGGGCCTTCACAGCCATGAAGTGCCGGTTGTTCTCAGGCTCGTTGATCTCATTCTCCGCCAGGTTGGCCACATAGATGGTCTTCTTCAGGGTCAGCAGATCGGAGGTGGAGATCACAGCCATCTCTTCGGCATCATCGGTGTAGGTCCGGGCCAGCTTGCCCTCGTTCAGGTGCTTCAGCAGACCGGTAAACAGCTCCACTTCCTTGGCAAACTTTTTGTCGCCGCCCTTCATGGCCTTCTGGGCCTTGTCGATGCGCCGTTCCACCATTTCGATGTCCGCCATGACCAGCTCCAGATTGATGATCTCAATGTCCCGCAGGGGATCGGTGGAGCCCTCAACGTGGGTCACGTTGGAATCCTCGAAGCAGCGAACCACATGGACGATGGCGTCGGTGGTACGGATGTTGCTCAGGAACTTGTTGCCCAGGCCTTCGCCCTTGGAAGCGCCCTTGACCAGACCGGCGATGTCCACGAACTCAATGACGGCGGGGGTGAACTTCTTGGGCTTGTGGAAATCCGCCAGCCAATTCAGCCGCTCATCGGGCACATTGACCACGCCCACATTGGGGTCGATGGTGCAGAAGGCATAGTTGTCGGCGGGGACACCGGCATTGGTAATGGCATTGAACAGAGTGGACTTGCCCACGTTGGGCAGACCTACGATACCTAATTTCATATTTAATCAAATCTCCTTTGTGAAATTATCAGTCATGGGGCCAAATGGCCATATTTATTACACTATACCACAGAATACGGAAATTTTCAATCTTTTTTCTTGGGTCAGCGGAAAGATTCAGGCCGGAGGATCTCCTCCGGCCTGGTGCTTATTCGTTTGGACCCAGTGTCACATCCCAGCCTGCCAGCTTTTGCCGCAGGAGGATCAGGTCCTTGCCGTTGACGGCACCGTCGCCGTTGCAGTCTGCGGCGGCTTCCACAAGGGTCACATCCCAGCCTGCCAGCTTTTGCCGCAGGAGAATCAGGTCTTTGCCGTTAACGTTGCCGTCACCGTTCGTGTCGCCATAGAGGAATTCCAGTTTTGGAATTTCCCGGGATTCGAAATAATCGCAGTGTAGGCAATGCCGCTGTTCTTCACCGCAGGTTTCAACGGTAGGCATTACGACGGTTTCCCATGGCCCCAGGGTGTGTTCTCCAAGACAATTGGAAATCCAAGTCAGAGTACCGCCGTAGTTCACCTTGACTTCGCTGTTCCAGCCTGTCCAGAGAGGATCTCCGGCAGGATAGTATGCCGTGGCGGTGACGTTGGTGAATGCGGATGAACTGATCGCAGGTGCGTTGCCCAGGAAAGTGATTTCAGTAAGGCCTGTGCAGTTGTTGAATGCGTACCCATTGATCTCTGTTACGCTGAGCGGAAATTGAATCGATGCAAGACTGGGGCAGTTTTCAAATGCACCCCAGGCGATTGTCGTGGCCGTATCCGGAATGGACACCGAGGTCAGACTGTCACAGGAATTGAATCCCCGGACGGTTTCAACACCGCTTGGAATATCAACGGTGATCAGACTGTCACAGTTTTTTAACGCGTAGTTCCCAATAAAGGTCAGGCTCTCCGGAAGCTGGATGGAAACCAAGCCGGAGCATTCCGCAAATGCTTCATAGCCAATGGATTGCACACTGTCGGGTATGCGAATCTCTTTGAGAACGGAACATTCGCTGAACATCCAGTTCGGGATTTCAGTGATCCCGGATGGTAAGGTGACGGCGGACAGACCGGAGCATTCGCTGAAAATGCTCTCTCCGAGGGAGACAACACTGTCCGGGATGGTGATCGTGCGGATGCCGCATTTGGAGAACGCGCCGCTGCCGATTTGCGTGACCGTTTCTGGGAAGGTAACGTCGGTCAGGGAGCTGCATCCGCTGAAAGCATACTTTCCAATGGCGGTCAGCGATGCGGGGAGCCTGACGGTGGTCAAAGCACTGCAATTGCTAAACAAAAACTCGCTGATTTGGGCAACACCGTCGGGAATATCGATGGCGGCAAGGGCGGAACATCCGTTGAATGCATTCGCATCGATGCAGGTGATGCTGCGGGGGATCGTAATGGAAGCCAGGGAAGTGCAGCCATAGAAGGCTTCCTCGCCAATGGTTGTGACACACTCAGGGAGGTTAACGGTGGCAAGGGCGGTACAGTCTTTAAATGTCCGGGGTAAAAGCGTTTCAATACCGGCATCCAGTGTTACGGTTGTAAGTGACTCTTTGCCGGAAAAGTAACCGGCGGGTATATGCGTGACGTTGGATCCGATAACAGCCGTGACCAACCCGGTACAGTGCTCCAAATCCTTGTCGCCTAATTCCAGATCTCCATATAATTCCAGGTGTTTTAAGCTATAGCAGCCCTGGAATGTTCGCCACATATCACCGTATACATTTTCTCCCAGTGTGATAGACCGCAGAGGGCAATCCTGGAAGGCGTACCAGAAGCATTCACCGCCGGTAACCGTTACAGATTTCAGGGAGGCAGGAAGGAAATACATGATTTCGTTATGATATGACCAGCTTCCGTTGCCGTTTGAAGAGCCGTAATACTGCAAGACCGGTGTGCTGTAGGCATAATCCGTTGTGCCGAAGATTGCACCGAACGGATATTTGTTATCCTTGCTGCTGATTTCTTTTTTGTATCCGATAAAGGGAATCGTCATGGATTCCAGCTTGGTGCAGCCGGAAAAAACGCTGTTGCCAAGAATCTCCACGCTGTCGGGAATTTTGATTTCTGTAATACTGCTGCAATTTTTGAAAGCCCAACTGTTTATTTCGGTAACACTGTCAGGAATCTGAACGGTGGCCAAATCGTAACAGTCGGAGAAAGCACTTGAACCGATGGTGGTAATGCCGTCAGGAAGCGATATGGAAGTCAGACCGGACATCAGGAAGGTATCGTAGGAAATCGATGTAACCTTACTGGGGAAGGAAAACTCAGTAAGGCTTGCGCAGTAGGAAAACGCACCGTGACCGATGCCGGTCACGCTGTCTGCGATACGGATCTCCGAAAGGGCCGTGCATTCCCGGAAAGCCTCCGATCCGATTCGGGTAATGCCGTCTTCGATATGGACGGAAATAATGGATTCCCGGTAGGAGTACCATTCCGGATAAATACGATCTTCGTGGGAATAGTCACTGATGGGCCCGGTACCTGAGACGGTCAACGTTCCGTTACTGTCCAGGGACCAGACTGCGTTGCTGCCGCAGGTGCCGCTGGCAATGATCTCCGTCTCTTCCGCATAACCCCGCCCTGCCAGACAGAAGAGCAAGGCAACCAGTGTCAGAGCAAAAAGAAGGTGTGAGGAAAAGTGTTCTTTTTTCATAAAAGTTCCTCCTGTAAGCGATTATCCACATTATAATCCAAAGACGGCAAAACCGCAAGCGGATATTCCGGGTTTGCACTTGCGGCGGAAGGGATTATTTGGTATACTGAATCCATCTGAACCCGAGGAGAATTATTATGCTGGAATCCGTTCTTGCTTCGCTGCGTTCCTATGTGGAAGCCCTGCCTTATATTCTGCCGGCGGTGCTTATCGCCATCATTTTCCATGAATCCGCCCATGGCTGGATGTCCCATCTCCTGGGGGACCCCACTCCCAAGCTGGCGGGCAGGCTGTCCCTGAATCCCCTGAAGCATCTGGACCCTATGGGAACCCTGTGCCTGCTGCTGTTCCGTATGGGCTGGGCCAAGCCCGTGCCCGTGGATCCCCGGCACTACCGGAATCCCCGGATGGGCCTGATCCTGGTGGCTCTGGCGGGCCCCGGGGTGAACCTGGTTCTGGCTCTGTTTTTTTATCTTCTGCGTGGGTTGATTTTTCTCTACGCGCCCTATACGGAAGTAACCCTGTATTTGTTTGACCTGACAGCCTACTGCGCCGCGGTGAATGTGGGTCTGGCTATGTTCAACCTGGTGCCAATACCGCCCCTGGATGGATCCAAGGTCCTGGGGAACCTGGTGCCCCAGGTGGGGGGCCTGTACCGGAAGTTTCGGGAATGGTGGCGGCCGGTGCTGTTGGTGCTGCTGGTATCCGGAATCCTGAGCGAGGTGCTGTATACCCTGAACAGCACCGTCAACGATTTGATCTGGAGATTTTCCTGCCTGCTGCTGGGAATCGGATAAGAACGGAAAGCCTGTCGAAATCGGCAGGCTTTCTGCGATTGGAACACCTTGCGCACCGGAAATTTCTGTGCTATAATTTTTGAAAGAAAAGACTGAAATGGGGTGTGCGTATGCATCAGGAGCTTCTGGAACGGCTGAGATCCATTACGGAGGAGGAACGGGCGATTCTGGACGGACGGACCACCATCGACCGGGATATCTATATGCAGGACCGGTCCAATATCGTCAATGCAAAGAAGCTGCTGGCTTCCGGCAAACTGATTACGGTCCGTCCCCATACCCGCTTTATTCATTTCCCGGAGCATACCCATGACTATGTGGAAGTGGTCTATATGTGCGCCGGCCAGACCACCCATATCGTCAACGGCAAGGAAATCGTGCTGGAGGAAGGGGACCTGCTGTTCCTGAATCAAAGCGCCACCCACGAGGTATGCAGGGCAGGGGAGTCGGATGTGGCGGTGAACTTCATTGTGCTGCCGGATTTCTTCGATACGGCGCTGACAGCCATCGGGCAGGAGGAAACGCCCCTGAGGAAATTTTTGGTTGACTGCCTGTGCGGTGTGAATACGGGCCCCGGATGCCTTCATTTTGATGTTTCCGGGATCCAGCCGGTTCAGAATTTGGTGGAAAACCTGCTGTGGATCCTGCTTCACGAAACCCCAAACAAACGCAAAATGAGTCAGATGACCATGGCGCTGCTTTTCCTGCAGCTTCTGGGCCATACGGAGACGCTGTTGGATACGGCGGGCGAGGATGCTGCTGTGTTTCAGGTCCTGCGTTATGTGGAAACGGACTATGCCCACGGCAGCTTTGCCGACATTACCGCCCAGCTTCATTATGATCCAAGCTGGCTTTCCCGGGAGATCAAGCGCAAGACCGGAAAGACCTATACCCAACTGGTCCAGGAGAAGCGGTTGGCCCAGGCCGCGTTTCTGCTGAAAAATACGGACCGGAATGTTTCCGATATTTCAGTGGCGGTGGGATATGAGAATATCAGCTATTTCCATCGGATCTTCTGTGCCTGCTACGGAAAGTCTCCCAAGAGCTACCGGGATGATCGATAACTGCAAGAGAGGATACTTTTTTCGAAAAATCAGGACCTCCAAATTCCGGTGACACTGTGATAAACTGATATCATAGGAATAATCGTTATCGGCTGGAAAAAGAAGGAGAGAACATGATTCGTATTGCCATAGTTGAGGATGACGCCGGTTACCGCAAGCAGCTACAGGAATATCTGCACCGTTATGGCCAGGAGTCCGGTGAGAAGTTTACCCTGAAAACCTTTACCGATGGGGATGAGATCGCCATCGGATACAAACCGGAATATGACATTATCCTGATGGATATTCAGATGAACTATATGGACGGCATGACCGCTGCTGAGGAGATTCGCAGGGTGGATTCGGAGGTTGTGATCATTTTCATTACCAATAGCCAGCAGTATGCCATCAAGGGTTATGCGGTGGATGCCCTGGACTATGTACTGAAACCCATTTCTTACTACGCTTTTTCCCAGCGCATTGACCGGGCAGTTACCCGGCTTCAGAACCGCACCAAGCGCTTTTTGTACATTAACAGCAAGGAAGGCGGCCGGAAGCTGGATTGCTCCCGCCTGCTGTTCGTGGAGGTTCAGGGACACGACCTGTATTACCATACCATGGATGGCATCGTCACCGGCACCGGCACCATGAAGGAAGTGGAAGAATCCTTGGACAGCCGGTCTTTCTTCCGCTGCAATAACTGTTATCTGGTGAACCTGGATAAGGTGGACGGAATCCGGGGAACGGAAGCCATTGTGGGCTCCAATACGGTTCAGATCAGCCGGGCCCGGAAAAAGGCGTTCATGGACGCGCTGAATAACTATATCAACGAGGTGGCCAAATGAGCAGCCAGATCCAGAACATTCCTTCGGTGTGGACTGTGATCTCCCACTGGCTGTCCATGAATCTGTATCTGGGTTTCATGCCCCGGCGGCTGGGAAAATGGCAGACCGTATCCATCTCCGTGGGATTTCTGGCGGTGCTGTTTGTGTATCATGGTATTGTGGCGGGCCTGGACGGTGTTGCTTTCAACCTGGGCATGTGTGGCTTCGCGGTGCTTACGGTGCTGCCGTTGGCTATGCTCAGTACGCTCCCATTGACGGAGACTTTGTATTACGGTGCCCGTGGATTCATTCTTGGTGGCTTTGCCGTATCTTTGACCTGGCAGTTCTATGTGTACTACGCCAGCGGCAGTGAAATGCTGGCATCCATGGTGGGCCAAATCATTTTCCTGCTTACGGGATGCCTGGGTACCGTGGCGGTCATGTACCTGCTGGAGCGGGGCAGGGAAAAGGAGATCCGGGAGCTGAAGATTTCTCCCGCCATTGCCGGCACCACCATCCTGATCGCTTTTATTATTTATTTCCTCAGCAGCCTGAGCTTTTCCACCATCGAAACACCCCTGTCCGGCGATACCTATGCCCAGGCCTTCAACATTCGGTCCCTGGTGTACCTGGGCGGTGTGGCGATATTGTATGCGTTCCACCTGCAGCTTTGTGATACCCATATGCGGCAGGAATTGAGCGCCCTGCAGGGTGTTTTGAATATGCAGTATACAAACTACCGGCTGAGTCAGGAGTCCGTTGACCTGGTGAACCGGAAATACCATGATCTGAAGCATCAGATCCAGGTTCTGCGGACGGAGATCGGCACTGAACAGAAGCTGGACTGTCTGGATCAGATGGAGCAGGAGATCCGGGCTTATGAAGCCCTGAACCAAACGGGCAACAAGGTCCTGGATACCATCCTCACCAGTAAAAGCGTCTTCTGCCAGAACCACGATATCCGGTTTACCTGTGTGGTGGATGGCGGTGCCGTGGATTTTATGGGCGTTATGGAGCTGAGCACCTTGTTTGGAAACGCTCTGGACAATGCTATTGAGGCGGTTGGTCAGATACCGGACCCGGAGCAGCGGCTGATCCACCTGAGTGTATCCAGGCAGAAGGGCTTTGTCCGCATCCGGGTGGAAAACCGGTGTACGGATAGTCTGATTGTGGGCACAGAGCTTCCCGGAACAACCAAAACGGACAAGCGGTTTCATGGCTATGGCCTGAAAAGCATTTGCGCCACGGCGGAGAAATACGGTGGGTCCGCTACGGTGCGGGCAGAAGGCGGCTGGTTTGAATTGCGGATCCTGATCCCCAGTCATGAAGCATAATGGAATCAACAAACCCGGAACTGGCGAAATGCTCAAGTTCCGGGTTTTTCCTTTGTGGAATCTTACAAACAGAGAAACGGATTGTGCTAAATTATTGACAGTTTGTGAAAAACTATACAAAAATGAATTTTTTATGATATAGTATCATCAAGAGAATGAGTTCGCAAAACATGACAGGTTCATTGAAAGGAGTGGAAAACCAATGTTGGCAATCAAACGATTCACCGTGGAAAACCTTGCCCATGGGTGTGTTACGGATGTGGCCCATCCCCGTTTCTCCTTCTATCTGGAAAGCGACCGGAAAAACGTTTCCCTGAAGCGGGCGGTGATCCAGGTCGGTGATTGGAAGACGGAAACGGATACCCAGGTGGCCATCCGCTACGACGGTCCCGGCTTGGAGCCCTTTACCCGGTACACTGTCAAGGTAACTGCTACGGATGACGCCGGTGAGACGGCCCAGGCGGAGCTGTCCTTTGAAATGGGCCGGATGGAGCATCCCTGGGAGGCAAAATGGATCACCGATCCGGAGTACCGCTTCACTGAGAAGGGTGTTTCTCCTGTCCCCATGACCTTCCGCAAGACCGTCAAGCCCGGAAAGAAGGTAGCGAGTGCCCGGATTTATGCCACGGCCATGGGTATCTATGAGCTGAATATCAACGGCCGCAAGGTGGGCAATCAGTATTTTGCCCCCGGCTTTACTTCCTACAAGACCAATCTGCAGTACCAGACCTATGATGTGACCGAGCAGCTCCAAAACGAGGCAGTTATCGAGACGGTGGTCGCCGGCGGCTGGGCTGTGGGCAGCTTCGTGTTTACCCGGAAGAACCGGGTCATGGCGGACCGCCAGGCACTGCTGATGGAGATCCGCATTCGTTACGAAGACGGAACCGAGGAAGTGATCGGTACCGATGAAAGCTGGTCCGTCACCGAGGACGGTCCTTACAAGATGGCGGATATCTACGATGGCGAGACTTATGATGCCACTGTCACGGCTGACAGCATCCGCTGGCGCGCCGCCGCGGAGGAGAAGCTTCGGGTGGATCCTGCGATCATGGCGGATTACGGTGCCCCTGTGGTGGCCCATGAGCGCCTGGAACCCATCTCCTGCGTGGAGCATGACGGCAAGCTGATCTACGATTTTGGCCAGAACTTTGCCGGTGTGGTGGAATTCACGGTCAACGGCAAGCAGGGCCAGGTCATTACGGTAAAACACGCGGAGCTGCTGAATCCTGACGGAAGCCTGAATGTGAAGTTCCTGCGTACCGCAAAGGCAGCCGCTACCTACACCTGCGTGGACGGTACTCAGACCTATTCTCCCAAGCTGACCTATATGGGCTTCCGTTATGTCAGCGTAGAGGGCGTGGCGAAAGAAAACATCCAAATTTCCGCCCTGGCGCTTTATTCCGACATGGAGCGCACCGGTGATTTCGCCTGTTCCAATGAACTGCTGAATCAGCTTCAGAGCAATATCATCTGGAGTTCCAAGTCCAACTTTGTGGACATCCCCACGGACTGCCCCCAGCGTGACGAGCGTATGGGCTGGACCGGCGACATCGCCGTGTTCTCTCCTGTGGCCTGTTACAATTTCGATACCAGCCGGTTCCTGAACAAGTGGATGCTGGATCTGGCGGCGGAGCAGCTTCCTTCCGGCGGCGTTCCCAACACCATCCCCCTGAACGGCTTTGGCTTCCCTGCGACCATGCCTGTTATGGCCGTGGCCTGGTGGGACGATGCCTGTGTGCTTGTGCCCTGGAATGAATACCGGGCCCGGGGCGATGTGGAGATCCTGCGCAAATATTACCCCGGCATGAAGAAGTACGTCAAGGCCTGCTGTTTCTGGGCAGGACTCCTGAGCTTTGGTAAGAACCGTTACATCTGGGATGTTCCCGGTGTGCTGTGCTTCGGCGACTGGGTGGCGCCGGATGTGCCTCAGATGAGCCAGTGGCAGGCCCGGGGCAAGTGGACCGGCACCGCCAGCCTGAAAAACACCTCCGCCCTTGTTTCTCAGATTGCGGAAATCCTGGGTGAAACGGAAGATGTTGCCTACTATAAGGACCTGAGCGAGAAGGTGGCGGATGCCTATTGCTCCGTGTTCACCGACGGCAACGGCAAACTGCTGGAGGAATTCCAGACCGCCTATGTGCTGCCTCTGCATCTGGATATGTTCCCCAATGCGGAGGTCAAGGCCAAGGCCGCAAAGAACCTTGTGTCCCTGGTGGAACGCAGCGATCACTGCATCGGCACGGGCTTCCCCGGAACGCCCTTCATCCTGTTCGCCCTGGCGGACAACGGTCATGTGGATACGGCCTACAAGATGCTGCTGAATACCAAGTGTCCCTCTTGGCTGTATCAGGTGAAAATGGGCGCCACCACCATTTGGGAGCGCTGGGACGGTCTGGATGAAAACGGCGAGTGCCCCATCGGCGACGATGGCACCGACATCATGATCTCCTATAACCATTACGCCAGCGGCGCGGTGGGTGACTTCCTGTACCGCCGGGTGGCGGGCATTGAGGCGGTGGAGCCCGGTTACAAGACCTTCTCCGTGAAACCGGTGCTGGGCGGCGGCCTGACCTGGGCCAAGACCCATGTGCTGACCCCCTACGGTAAGGCCGGTGTCCACTGGACTGCTGAAAACGGCAAATTCTCTATTCAGGTTCAGGTCCCTGTGGGAACCTCCTGCCGTCTGACTATGCCCAACGGGGAAGAGAAGTCCCTGGGCAGCGGCGAATACAGTTTTGGCTGCGATCTTTGACCGGTTATCCGCTTTGTGCAAGCTGATAATACAAAAATGAAAAGAAAGGAAATGAAATTATGAGCAATCAGAAAAAAGATTTCTGGAACAGCCCTCTGGCCAGCTCCGCCATCAAGACCGATGACGTGAAGATGCCCGAGATGCTGATCGGTTATCTCATCGGACCTTTCGGCGCGCTCCTTTCCTCCGGTATTTTTACCAGCTTCCTGAACAAGTACTTTACGGACGTTCTGCTGCTGGATACCGGTTTCCTGACCGGCCTTCAGTTGGTGTCCACCTTCTTCATTGTGGCTGCCAACCTGATCGTGGGCCAGCTCATCGAGCGCACCAAGGCCAGCGCCGGCAAGGCCCGTCCTTGGCTGCTGCTGTCCGCTTTGACCCTGTCCGTCTCCTGCCTGCTGATGTTCGTGGTGCCCTTTGAGGGCGTGGCAAAGATGATCTGGGTCGCCATTGCGTACAACCTGTATTACGCTGTGGCTTACCCCATCTACAACACTGCCAACTCTACCATGATCCCGGTTTCCACCCGGAACAGCCAGCAGCGCGGCAGCCTGGCCTCCTTCACCAACATCGCCGGCCTGGCGGTTATGGGCTGCGGCTCCATGATCTTCCCCATCCTGGTGTCCAATGTGATGAAGGAAGATCCCAATATGTGGCTGCTGGTCATGGTTGCCGTGGCCATCTTCACCGGACTGACCATCTTCCTGCAGTACAAGTTCACCCGGGAACGTGTTACCGAAGAGGATATGGTTACCAATGCCGGTTCCGAAAAGAAGGAAGTGAAGACCGTCTCCCTGGGTCAGCAGCTTAAGGCTGTCACCGGCGAGAAGTGGTGGTGGCTCGTTATGCTGTTCTACCTGGGCTTCCAGTGGTCCGGTGCCATGAAGAACGGTTCCATGAGCTACTTCTGCCAGTGGGTCGTGGATGCTTCCCTGGTGTGCGGCGACTGGGGCTTCGCTCAGACCATCCTCAGCATCATGGGTGCCATCCCCATGGCCGCTGCCGCTGCCATCGTTATGCCTCTGGCCAACAAGTTCGGCAAGCGTATTGTGGTCTGTGTTGGTATGATCGTTGGTGTCGTGGGCGGTGTTATCGCCGGCCTTGCCAACGGCAATATCATCCTGGTTTCCGTGGGTGTGGCCCTGAAGTGCCTGGGCAACTCTCCCGCCTGCTATGTGATCCTGGCTATGCTGGCTGACGTTATCGATCACATTGAGTATACCACCGGCATCCGTACCGACGGCCTGACCATGTCCATCTACTCCTCTCTGATGGTCGCCGCCACTCCCATCTGCAACTCCCTGTTCATGGCGATGCTGGGTGCTGCCGGCTATGATGCCGCCGCCACCGTTCAGTCCGCCGCGGTCCAGTCCACTATTTCCGTCAGCTATATCTGGATCGAGACCATTGCCTTTGCTGTCTGTGCCGTTCTGGTTTTCTTCTTCACTGTGGAGAAGAACCTGCCCGAGGAGCAGGCTGCCATCGCCGCCCGGAAGAAATAAGCTTCCGGTTTGTACGTAACATTGCGCCCCGGCGCTTTTGTTAAAATCACAGCGAAAAGAAAAGATTAGGAGGTTAAACATGAACACTAAGAAATCCGGTCGTGCCGCACAGCGTCGCTGGCGCGGTCTGACCACCGTCATGGCAGTCCTGCTGGTAATTGCGCTGGTGGGCCAGGTAATGGTGAATGGCTTCCGTACGGACATCGACAAGTTCCTGGGCACCCAGAGCAGCATTGTCGTGACCGACGACAGCGTTTCCGCCGATGACCTGTATACCTACCATTCCGATTACAATTCCACCAAGGAACTGCTGGACGCCATCGAAGCTCTGGGTGAGAAGATGAGCGAGGAAGGCACCGTTCTGCTGAAGAACAACGGCGCTCTGCCTCTGACTCAGGAAGAGACCCAGAAGGTCTCCCTGCTGGGCTTCTCCAGCTACTACCCTGTCATGGGTGGTGACATGGGCTCCAGCCTGGCTGTGAACGTCGGCACCGACGCCGACACCGTTGACTTTGTTCAGGCCCTGAACGCCAAGGGCTTCAAGATCAACGCCAATCTGCAGCAGATGTATAAGGATCTGGAACCCTACTTTGTGACCGAGGTCGCAAGCTGGGGCGGCAGCATCACCTACACCCGCATCACTGCTCCCTCCATCGGCGGTGTCTTCACCAGCATGGAGCCCTCTCAGGCTCAGATGGCTGAGACCAATGCCAACTGGAAGAATGAGCTGAAGAACGACAACGTTATGATCATCACCATCGCCCGCGCGGCTGGTGAGAACAAGGACTACACCCCCGGTGTGGCCGGTGTCAATCCTGAGCAGAACCTGAATCAGACTGACCCCCTGGGCCTGTCCGATGATGAGCGCGACCTGATCGCCGCTGCTGTGGCTGCCAAGGAAGCCAACGGCGGTAAGGTTATCGTCCTGCTGAACAACGCCTCCGCTCTGGAGATCGATGAGATCAAGAACAATGACGGCGTCGACGCCATCCTGGAGATCGGTCTGCCCGGCGGCTACGGCTTCTACGGTGTTGCCGATATCCTGTCCGGCGCTGCCAACCCCTCCGGCCACCTGGCCGACACCTATGCCGTGGTCAACGCCAACTCTCCCGCGGCTCAGAACTATGGCAACTTCGCCTGGACCAACGGCAACCGCGACTGGTCCATGAACTCCACCCTGGTGGAGGCCGAGAACATCTACATCGGCTACAAGTACTACGAGACCCGCTACATGGACTCCGTCCTGGGCCAGGGCAATGCTACCTCCGCTGTGGGCAGCACCGATGGCAAGGCCTGGAGCTATAACAACGAAGTTTCCTACCCCTTCGGCTACGGCCTGAGCTACACCACCTTCACCCAGACCCTGGATAAGGTTGATGTCGATGTGAATGCAAAGACCGTCACCGCTACGGTCACCGTCAAGAACACCGGCTCCGTGCCCGGCAAGGCTGTGGTGCAGCTGTATGTCTCCCTGCCTTACACCGATTACGACAAGGCCAACGGCATCGAAAAGGCCGGCGTCCAGCTGCTGGACTACGGCAAGACCAAGGAACTGGCTGCCAATGAGTCCGTCACTGTGACCATCGTGGCCGATATGCAGAACATGGCTTCCTGGGACTCCAAGGCCGACAACGCTGCCGGCACCAAGGGTGTCTGGATGCTGGATGCCGGTGACTACTACTTCACCATCGGCAACGGCGCCCATGAGGCTGCCAACAACATCCTGGCCGCTCAGGGCAAGACTGTTGCCAACGGCATGACCGAGGACGGCAACGCCAACAACGTCAAGACCTGGAAGCTGGCCAACATGGACACCACCACCTTCTCCGTCTCCAAGGCTGGCGTGGCTGTTGAGAACCAGCTGGCTGACATGGATCTGAAC
The DNA here is from genome assembly GCA_017501695.1 of Oscillospiraceae bacterium. Lineage (GTDB taxonomy): Bacteria > Bacillota > Clostridia > Oscillospirales > Oscillospiraceae > Faecousia. The sequence goes on along the minus strand of JAFVWL010000131.1, from coordinate 13,948 downwards.
TACTGGATGCCCGGCACTGTGACCTGGCTGTCCCGTTCCGACTGGCAGGGCACCTGGCCCAAGACCTACAAGGATCTGACCGCCACCGATACCATGATCTCCTACCTGGATAACGACATCTACGAGATCACGGCCAACGGCGATCCCAGCTCCGTTACCTTCGGCGCCAAGAACGGCCTGACTCTGGCCGACCTGAAGGGTGTTTCCGACCTCGACGATCCTCGCTGGTCTGTCCTGATGGATCAGATCCTGCTGGAGGAGTGCATGATCCGTACCGGCTTCGGCGGCACCAGCTCCAAGGCCATCGAGTCCATCATGTCCCCCCTGACCATCCAGAACGATGGCCCCAACGGCATCAACTCCTACACCCTGGGCCAGTACGCCAACACCGACAAGAACTCCGGTGACCCCTGCACCACCACCGCTGACGACCCCAACCTGTCCTACAAGTTCGGCACCATGTGTAATGAGACCGTTATCGCCGCCACCTTCTCCAAGGAGCTGGCTGCTGAGTATGGCCGCGTTATCGGTAACTACTCCCTGTGGGCCAACCTGACCATCTTCTGGGGCTGCGGCAACAACATCCACCGTCTGCCCTACAATGCCCGTAACCACGAGTACTACTCCGAGGACGCTGTCCTGACTGTGGAGCAGGGTACTTCCTACATCCAGGCCGGTAAGGAATACGGCTGCATCATCGCTCCCAAGCACTATGCCTTCAACGACACTGAGATCAACCGTACCGGTATCTCCGTGTTCATGACCGAGCAGCAGGCCCGTGAGAACGAGCTGCGTGGCTGCCAGGCCATCGTTGAGGATGGCTGCCTGGGCCTGATGACCGCCTTCAACCGCGTCGGCATCATCACCGCCAATGCTCACACCGGTCTGATGGTCGGCATCCTCCGCGAGGAGTGGGGCTACAAGGGCCTGATCTCCGAGGACTTCATCATGAGTGCCAACTACACCGTGCTGAAGGAAGCTGTTCTGAACGGCGTTACCATGACCTGTAACACCGGTGAGAACTCCATGGAGGCTGTTTCCGGCAAGTGGACCTACTGGACTGTCGAGAATGTCAGCAAGGACGCCAAGCTGATGGCTGCCCTGAAGCAGGCTATGACCTGGCAGAACTACGCTCTGGCCAACTCCAACGCTATGGACGGCCTGGCCGCTTCTTCCACGCTGGTCAGCGTCCGCACCTGGTATGACAATGTCATCACCGGTATGCAGATCGTCTTCGGTGTGCTGACTCTGGGCTGTGCCTATATGTACATCCAGTCTCTGAAGCGCAAGGAAAACTGATCAAGGAGGTAAAATAGCTATGAAAAAGCAATCTGTCGGTTTTATCCTTTCTGTGGTCACCGTGGTCGCTGCCCTGGTGGGCCTGGTCGGCTACCTGATCAACTGCGGCACCAACTATTTTGCCAACCTGGGCGTTGATTCCGCTGTCGTTGGCTGCACCGTTGCTGCCATTGCTGCTGTGATCGTCTATGTCGTTGTCAACATGAAGGGTGTCCAGACCTGGGCTGATGTCCTGCCTGTCGTCGCTGCCGCTCTGCTGATGGCTGCTACTCTGCTGCTGGTCAACACCCGTGTCAACGCCATTGCTGCGGTCATGACCTTCGAGAACAACGCCAAGAATATGGCTGACCTGGTCAGCTGCATCGTTGGTATCGCCGGCTGCCTGGTGGCTACCATCGTCGCTGTGATCTCTTCTTTCTTTGACACCGTCAAGGAATGATCTCTCTCCTCTTCAAGGCCGCCCCCGGGAAACCGGGGGCGGTCGAGCTTTTTTGTGCTACACAAACCGATGATCCTGTGATATAATTAACAAAACTGACATGAGGGAAGGAGGATGCCCGGTGATAGATTTGCTTTTGGCCAACTGGCTGCCGCTGATACTGTTCCTGTGTGCCGGACTCCTGGCTTTCCGGCGAACCGGCCTTTCTTCGGTGCTGTCCATGGCTTTCGGTGCTGCCGCGGTGCTGGCGGCCCTGGTTTGGGGCTGGACTTTGGAGCAGGTGCTGACGGGTGTTTTGCTGCCCTGCGCAGTCAGCCTGGTTCCTCTGACCGGAAAGGAGGCAGACTTATGAATTTCAATTCCTTGGAATTCCTGCTGTTTGCTCCTGCGGTCATTATCATCCATTGGCTGCTTCCCCACAAGCTTCGGAAATACTGGCTCCTTGCGGCTTCTTATTTCTTCTATATGTGCTGGAATCCGGTGCTGATCCTGCTGATAATTTTCTCCGCAGCGGTGGATTATTCCTGCAGCCTGGGTATGGAACGGTTTCGGGAATCCTCCGGGATCCGAAAGCTTTTGCTGATGACCAGTATTTTTGTAAATCTTGGCTTGCTCTTCTCCTTCAAGTACCTGGATTTCTTTGGAAGCGGTTTCAACAGCCTTTGGTCCCTGATGGGGATGGATACACGGATGCCGGAATTTGATCTGATCCTGCCTGTGGGTATTTCCTTCTATACCTTCCAGACCATGAGCTATACCATTGATGTTTACCGGGGCCGGATGAAGCCGGAGCGGGATCCCGTGATGTTCGCGCTGTATGTGTCGTTTTTTCCGCAGCTCGTGGCCGGTCCCATTGAACGTCCGGGAAATCTCCTGCCGCAGTTGGTCCGGGAACGGAAATGGGAACCTGAAAATCTGCCCCGGGGTTGTTTTCTGATGATTCGGGGCTTCTTCAAAAAGCTTGTGGTTGCCGATACCCTGGCGGTGCTGGTGGATGGCGCATTTGCGGCACCGGAATCCGCCACCGGCCCCATGGTCATTCTGGGAACTATTCTGTTTGGGTTCCAGATCTACTGCGATTTTTCCGGTTATTCCGACATCGCCCGGGGAACCTCCAATCTTCTGGGCATTGACCTGATGGAAAACTTCCATCGTCCCTACAGCGCAATATCCGTCCGGGATTTCTGGAAGCGGTGGCATATCAGCCTGACTTCCTGGTTTACGGACTATGTGTATATTCCCCTGGGCGGCAGCCGTAAGGGTCTGGCCCGTCATTGCCTGAACCTTATGGTGGTTTTCCTTCTCAGCGGCCTGTGGCACGGTGCGGAGTGGACCTTTGTGATCTGGGGTGCCATTCATGGCTTGATGCAGATTTGCGAGGTCCTGCTGGACCGGACAGGTGTGAAAAAGCCCCACCCTCTGGTGGGCTGGGCGTGTACATTTACTTTGGTGAGCCTTTCCTGGCTGCCTTTCCGCGCGGCCAATCTTGAAGAGCTGGGAATCCTGCTGGGACAGTTGAGCACAGGGTGGGGAAGCGCGCCTGACTGGGACTTCCTTCGGCTGGGGATGATTCTGCTGTGCCTGACCCTGGCGGAGCGAATGGATTACCGCAAAAAGGTTCCGACCCAAACCCGTGCCCTGGGATATTTCTATGCCGTTCTGGCGATTTGCGTGGGATGGCTGACCGTTCTGTCCGGAAACGGACAAAATGCCTTTATTTACTTCCAATTCTGAGCCTATGAATAAAAAAACGATCATAACCATGACGGTGCTGCTATTGCTGAGCATTCCGGTGACGCTGCTGTGCTGGTGTTTCCTGGTGCCGGCTCAATATGACGGTACTTTTATGGGTGAATTGAAATACAAGCAGGATCTGCTGGAAAACACTCCCGGAAAACGGCTGATTTTGGTGGGGGGCAGCAGTGTGGCCTTCGGCGTGGACAGCGCGGCCCTGGAAGCTGAGCTGCCGGAGTATCACGTTGTGAATTTCGGAATGTACGCTGCCCTGGGCACCACAGTGATGCTGGATCTTTCGGAAAACCTGCTTCGACAGGGTGACCTGGTGGTCCTGATCCCGGAACAGCAAAACCAGACCCTTTCTGCCTATTTCGACCCTGATGTTATGTGGCAGGGTGTGGATGGTGCCTACGAACTCTTGACCTGTCTGAGCCGGGATCAGCTTGGGATGATGCTGGGGGCCCTTCCGACCTTTGCCGGAGAGAAATTCGCCTGGTTCCTGCGGGGACAGATGCCCCAGCCGGAGGGGGTCTATTCCAGAGATTCCTTCAATGAATACGGTGACGTGGAGTCTTCTCTGTGCGCCCGGAATGTAATGGCCGGTGGCTGGGATTCCAATACGCCCATTCGCTTCGATGCCGATGTGCTGGAAGAGGATTTTGTGGAGCGGGTCAACGCCTATGCCAACGCTGCGGAAGCACGTGGGGCCAGGGTTTATTACGGCTTCTGCCCTATGAACGCTTTTGCCATTACCGGAGAATCGACAGTGGAAGATTATTATAATCTTTTGCTGGAAAAACTTGAGATTCCGCTTTTGGGAGATCCGCGGAACAGTGTGTTGGATGCGGGTTGGTTCTACGATACCAATTTCCACCTGAATTCCAGCGGCAGGCAGCTCTACACCCGTCTTTTGGCCCGGAGCCTGAAGGCGGAGCTGGGAGATTCCAGCACCACGGAAATCGCCATCCCGCCTATGCCTGACTTGGAAAAACCTGCCCTGTGGCAGGGAGATGATACGGACGCGGCTTGCTTCCGCTATGAGCGCCAGGGAGAAGCCTGGACCGTCACCGGACTGACGGAAGAGGGCCTGCTTCGGCAGTCCTTGACGGTTCCCTCCACATGGGAGGGCCTTCCGGTCACCGCCATCGCCTCGGGGGCGTTTTCAAAAGCCGCAGCGCTGGAAACCGTTACGGTTCAGCAGAATATCCGGCGGATCGGGGATGGAGCCTTTGCGGGCTGTGAGGCGCTGACAGCCATCCGAATGGAGCAGGGGAACCCTTCCTCCTGTGTGGTGGGACAAGGCCTCCTGGAAGGCACGGATGCCCTCATATTTGTGCCTGCGGACCGCCTGTCCGCTTACCGGACGGATTACTTCTGGTCTGTATACGGCACCAAAATTCAACCGCAAACGTAATTAACGGGATCAGGCATTTGCCTGATCCCGTTGCGGTTGCATATGGGTCTTTTTAATCCGGGCTTCCTACGTTTCCCCGGCGGCTGTAGATTCTGGCCAGACCACCCTCGCTGGTTTCCTTGTACTGGTGACTCAGGTTCAGGCCGGTTTCCTTCATGGCGCGGCAGACCATGTCGTAGCTGATGTTTCGGGAGCCGGTGAGGAAATAGCTCAGGTTACATGCGTTCATGGCCCGCATGGCGGCTACGGCATTTCGCTCGATGCAGGGGATCTGCACCAGACCGCAGATAGGATCGCAGGTCAGACCCAGGTGATGCTCCATGGCAACCTCGGCGGCGTATTCCACCTGGTCCAGATTCTGTCCGCACAGCTCTGCCAGGGCCGCCGCGGCCATGGAACAGGCGGTGCCGATCTCTGCCTGACAGCCGCACTCCGCGCCGGAGATGGAGGCATTCCGTTTCGTAAGGCTGCCAATGATGCCTGCGGTGGCCAGGCCCCGAATCACCTGCTCGTCGGTGAAGCCGTGGGTATCCTGGGCGTATTTCAGCACCGCGGGCAGGACACCGCAGGCACCGCAGGTGGGTGCGGTGACGATGGTCCCGTTACCGGCATTTTGCTCCGCCACAGCGTAGGCATAGGCGGCGATTTTCTGGAACTCCACCAGGCCGGGGATATGATGGGGAACGGATTGCTCCATCAGGAATTTCGCTTTTCGCTGGACATTCAGACCGCCGGGCAGGGTTCCTTCTGCTTCCAGGCCGTCAGCAATGGCCTGCTTCATGACCATCCACACCTCCATGAGGTAGTCCCAGATTTCCTCACCCTCGGTCATTTCCACATATTCGGACAGGGTGTTGATGTACCGCCACTTGCAGAAATCGGCGATTTCCGCGAAGGAGTTTTCGGGGTACACATCCTCGGTTTCCGCCAGGGCAGAGCCGGGAACCCGGATGTCGCCGCCGCCGATGGATTCCACCCGGAGAAAGCCAGTCTGCAGGCCGTCCTTCAGGGCGATGAAGTCCATGGTATTGGGATGGGAACCGGGGAGCTTTTCCTTGGAGAACACGATCTCCGTGGGCAGGGGAGCCAGGACCTCCCGGACCACCCGGTCCGTGCCGTGGCCCACACCGGTCTTGCTCAGAGATCCGTAGAGGATCACACGGAAGGAGTCGGCCTCGGGGTGCTGATTTTTGAACAGGTGGGATGCCCGCTCGGGCCCCATGGTGTGGGAGGAGGAGGGGCCTTTGCCGATCTTGTAGATCTCGCGGATGGATTTCATGGAGATACCTCCGTATTTCATAGTTTCCGTCAGTATATCAAATTTACAGGGAAAATACAATGGTTTGGGAAAATAAATGCTGGGGTTCAAATTATCTTTACACCTCTTGACAAGCGTGATACAATACTATGTACGGAAATATTACTTTTCGAGAGGATGAAAAGAAATGGCAAAGGATAAGAAAGTTGAACAGATCACCGATATGGAGGTAGACTTTGGCCAGTGGTTCACCGATGTGTGCAAGAAGGCTCAGCTCATTGACTACTCCTCCATCAAGGGTGTTTTCGTTTACCGTCCCTATGGCTATGCTATCTGGGAGAACATCCAGCGGATCCTGGATGCCGAATTCAAGAAGCAGGGTGTGGAGAATGTCTATATGCCCATGCTGATCCCCGAGTCCCTGCTCCAGAAGGAGAAGGACCATGTGGAGGGCTTCGCCCCCGAGTGTGCCTGGGTTACCCATGGCGGCGGTGAGAAGCTGGAAGAGCGTTACGCCATCCGCCCCACCTCCGAGACTCTGTTCTGTGAGCACTTCGCACAGGTGCTCCAGTCCCACCGGGATCTGCCCATGAAGTATAACCAGTGGTGCAGCGTTATGCGCTGGGAGAAGACCTCCCGTCCCTTCCTGCGGCACCGGGAGTTCCTGTGGCAGGAGGGCCATACCATCCATGCCACTGCCGAGGAAGCCAAGGCCTTCACCGAGACTATGCTGAACGTCTACGCCGACTTCTGCGAGAATGTGCTGGCCATGCCCGTGACCCGGGGCCAGAAGACCGACAAGGAGAAGTTCAACGGTGCCGAGGCTACCTATACCATCGAGTGCATGATGCACGACCGGAAGGCGCTTCAGGCCGGCACTTCCCACTACTTCGGCGACGGCTTCGCCAAGGCTTTTGGCATTGAGTTCACCGACAAGACCAACAAGCGCACCAACCCCCACGAGACTTCCTGGGGCGTTTCCACCCGTCTCATCGGCGGCATCATCATGACCCACGGCGACAACAACGGCCTGGTGCTGCCTCCCAAGGTTGCTCCCATCCAGGTGGTGATACTGCCCGTGGCCCAGCATAAGCCCGGTGTTCTGGATGCTGCCAACGGCCTGAAGGATCGGCTGATCAATGCCGGCTTCCGGGTGAAGCTGGACGACAGCGACAACTCCATGGGCTGGAAGTGTGCCGAGTACGAGATGAAGGGTGTGCCCGTCCGTGTGGAGTGCGGTCCCCGCGATCTGGAGAACGGCCAGTGTGTCATCGTCCGCCGGACCGACCGGGAAAAGATCGTCTGCAAGCTGGAGGATCTGGAGTCCGCCATTGCCCAGCAGTTGGAGCTGGTCCATCAGGGTATGTTCGCCCGGGCCAAGAAGAACCTGGACGAGCACATTTTCGAGGCCCACTCTCTGGAGGAGGCCAAGGAGCTGCAGGAGAAGAACGGCGGCTACATCAAGACCATGTGGTGCGGCGAGCTGGATTGCGAACTGAAGATGAAGGAAGTGGCCGGAATGTCCTCCCGCTGCATCCCCTTTGCTCAGGAGCATCTGGGTGATACCTGCGCCTGCTGCGGCAAGCCTGCCCAGAAGATGATCTACTGGGGCATCGCTTATTAATTCAAATAATCTGTCGTATTTAAGAGCAATCTGAAAACGGCACAGTCTACCGTAAAGGTGGACTGTGCCGTTTGTGCTGTCAGGAGGGGAATATGGAGCGCGTTATGATCATCGGGTGCGGCGGCAGCGGCAAGTCCACGCTTGCCCGGATCCTGGGAGAGAAGACCGGCCTGCCGGTGGTGCATTTGGATCAGATTTGGTGGGCACCGGGACATTGGCGGCACCTGGACCGTGAGGAATTTGACGAACGGCTTGCATGGGAAATGGAGAAGCCCAGGTGGATCCTGGACGGAAATTTCAACCGCACCCTGGAAGCCCGCCTGGAAAAGGCGGATACGGTGTTTTATCTGGATTATAACCGTTTTGTCTGCCTGGGAAGCTGGCTGAAACGGGTCGTCCAAAACTGGGGAAAAGCAAGGCAGGATATGACCGAGGGCTGCGCCGAATGGTTCGACCCGGAAATGGCTTTTTGGATTTGGAATTTTAACAAGAAAAACCGCAAACGCTACCGGGAACTGTTATCCAGGCAAACCGGGAAAAATATCTTTATCTTCAAAAACAGACGACAGCTCCGCAATTATTTGTCGTCTCTGAATTAAACAGAAATGCCCACGCGGGAATTCCGCGTGGGCATCACTATTATTTTGAAGGAGAGGGCTCCCCGGTCACCTTGGTCCCAAGCCAATTGGCGGTGGATTCGGGATAGAAGCGGTAGTAAGAGATTTTCTTTTCCTTCCGCAGCTTCCGGAATACCTTCAGGTTGCACCAAAGCCAGGAGGGGATGCCGATGACCGGCAGATACAGCGGACCCAGAATGGCGGACTGGACCGCGTGACCGAATTCGTGGACACAGACGGAATCATCGGCCCCGGTTCCCAGAAACAGATACATCCCCAGGCTCATGCTGCCGCCTTTTTCCCAGTGGGTAACGACGCACCCGTGATAATGCCCATGGGGCCTGTCCCTGAGACTCATACGCAGGAGAAATCCCAAAAGACTTTGCGGGAATCCCCAGGTCCATTGCCACAGACGAAAGAATAAGATTCCCATGGCTTACCTCCTGGGAAGAATGTTCTGCCGGATAACCTGCACCAGGGCGTTCAGTTCCTCCTGTGTAGTATCCCGGCACAGAGAAACCCGAAAGGATCCGTCCATGACCTCCGGAGCGGTACCCATGGCTTCCAGCACATGGCTTCGGTGTCCTTTGGCGCAGGCGGAGCCTGCGGACACACAAATCCCCGCGTCCTGAAGAATATTGATGGAATTCTGGGTGGGAACTCCGGGGATGGACAGGGAGAGAATGTGGGGCGCTTCGTGGGCACCATTGATGACCACGCCTTCCAGACCTGAAAGCTTCTCCACAAGGCCGGAAAGCAGAACCTTTTCCCGCTGAATATCCTCCCGGAACGTGGCGGCTCCTGCGGAGCAGGCGGCGGCGAAGCCAAAAATGGCCGGGGTGGCCTCGGTGCCGCTGCGGTAGCCGTTTTCCTGGCCGCCGCCCAGCAACAGGGGCGGGAAGGATTTCAACCGGGGACTGATATACAGGGCACCGCAGCCTTTGGGACCGTGGACCTTGTGGGAGGATACAGAAATCAGATCCGCGCCCAGGGTCTTTGCGGAAAAGGGGACTTTCAGGAAGCCCTGGACCGCGTCGGTGTGGAAAATGGCGTTTGGACAAATCCGGTGGGTCAGCTTCGCCATTTTATCGATGGGCATGACGGAACCGGCCTCGTTATTGACCATCATAATGGACACCAGAATGGTGTCCTTCCGCAGAGCGTCCCGCAGGGATGTCAGGGAGATATTGCCAAAGCAGTCGGGCTGCAGATAGGTGACATCAAAGCCCTGTGCTTCCAGGTCTTTCATGCAGTTAAGGATGGCGTGATGTTCAATGGCGGTGGTGATGATATGCCTGCCCCGTTTGCTCATCCGTTTGACGGTGCCGTAAATGGCCCAGTTGTCAGCCTCTGTGCCGCCGGAGGTGAAGAATACACGGTCGTATTCCGCGCCCATGGCCTTTGCCACGGCGATCCGGGCATCCCGGAGCTGATGGGCGGTATCAATACCGAAATTGTACAGGGCACTGGGGTTTCCCCAGCTTTCGGTCAGCGCCTTGGTCATAGCCCCAACGGCCTCCGGACAGGGCTTGGTGGTGGCGGAATTGTCAAGATAGATCATAGGTGTTTCGTCCTTACTGTTTGAAATATCGACGGGATTGCGAACCAGTGTGTGCACTGGTTCGCAATGACGGAAATTACTTGCCTACACAGAACCTTTCAAAAATACGGGCGGTGATGTCTTCCCGGATTGTGGCACCTGTGACTTCGCCCATGGCTTCCATGGCCTCTTCCACATCTATGAGGACCATATCCGGAGTCAGACCGCGATGCAGTCCCTTCAGTCCCCGGCAAATGGCTTCGTAAGCCCGCCGGACCGCGTCCTGCTGCCGGGCGTTGGTCAGGATGCTGCCGTCGCAGGGCGCGTCTCCTTCGAACAGTGTGTCGACTGTGTCTGCCAGCAGGTCCAGCCCGGTACCGGCTTTGGCGGAGAGGTGAATAACGTTCATAAAGGGAAGCTCTCTGGGTTCTACGCATGTTCCCAGATCGGCTTTGTTGATCAGGGCAATGGCCTTGGGGTGCTCGCTGCAAAGGTCCATGATAGTCTCGTCTTCCTCCGTCAGGGGGGTTGTACCATCGCAGACGAAAATCACCAGATCCGCTTCCTCGATGGCCTTCTTGGACCGTTCCACGCCGATGGCTTCCACAGTATCAGCGGTCTCCCGGATGCCCGCCGTATCAATGAGTCGAAGCCGGGTATGTCCCACGACCACAGTTTCCTCCACCGTGTCCCGGGTAGTGCCGGGAATATCGGTAACGATGACCCGGTCGTAGCCTGCCAAAGCGTTGAGGAGACTGGATTTGCCTACATTTGGCTTGCCCACGATGGCCGCGGCAGCACCATGCCGCAGGATTCGACCCTGGCCGTAGGTGTCCAGCAGTTTTTGGAGAGATTTGGCATCTGCTTTCAGAATGCTTTCGTAGCTGGATAGACCGAAATCCTCGATATCCTCGTCCGGGTAATCCAGCACCGCGTGGAAATGACTGCACAGGTTCACCAGATCGTCATACACGGGAGCCAACTTTTTCTGCAGCGTACCGCCTACCTGTCCGGCGGCGTTGGCGGCGGCATCAGCGGTGTCCGCTTCAATCAGATCAATGACAGCCTCCGCCTGGGTCAGGTCCAACTGTCCGTTGAGAAAAGCCCGCTTGGTGAATTCGCCTCGCTGGGCAGGCTTCGCCCCTGCCAGGTACAGGGCTTCCAGTCCCGCGGCCAGAACGGCAGGGGAGCCGTGACAGTGGAATTCCACCGTATCCTCTCCGGTGTAGCTGTGAGGTCCCCGGGTATAAATGGCACAGCAGGAGTCGATGACCCGGCCCTGAGCATCATGGAGGCTGCCCAGCACCAGCTTCCGATTGGGAGCCTGGCACAGGGATAAACCGCTTTTTAAGGTAAATACTTTGCTGCCGATGGCGGCACAGTCGTCGCCGGTCATGCGGATGATGCCAATGGCGGAAATTTGGTTGCCGGTAGATACGGCAGCGATGGTGTGAGACATGGATTTACTCCTTTATCAGTTATGCGTGAAGGAATTTCAACGGATCCCCTTCCGTGGCAACAAAGTGCATCAGCATATAGGCGCACATGATGGCCACATTTTCCTCCAGCAGAATCCGTCGGCATTCGGTACGGTCCGCCAGGATCACCTGAATATCTTCCGTACCTTCCTGATGACTGTTGGTGGGAATACCGGAGCAGTAGCCAAATACAGTGCCGCAGCTTTCATCGGTCATGCCCACGGTAGTGAAGAAGGGGCGGGAATAAGCACCGCCGTCCACCGGCGTAAATTCCAGCCCGGTTTCTTCGTACATCTCCCGGATGCCGGCCTGGAGCATATCCTCGCCGGGTTCTACCAGCCCCGCCGGGAATTCGTAAACATAACCGTTGATGGGGTACCGGAACTGCCTGACCAGTACTACCTTATCTTTGTTCTCACCATAAACACCGTATAGAATTACGCCGTCGGGATGAGAATCGTGGGTCGCAGCTTTCAAGGCGTCCGTGGTTTTTCTGCGGGATGCAACGTAATAGGGGGCGGCAGAACCGTCCCGGAATTGGGCGTCCAGCTCGTACAGGTTCAAAAAGCGGTTGTTTGTCAGCTTCTTAATGCCTTTCACACGATCCATACACAGACCTCCTGCTTTTCGTTATTAATATAGTATAGCATTGGGAAAGTAAAAAAGCAATTGGCAACCGTATATTCTGCGCTTTCTCAGGGACAATAGTGGGCGAGGTGACAAAAATGGATCAATATACCCCCAGGCCGGACCCTATGTATCCGGGAGAACTGAGTGATGCCAATATCTGTAATATTTTTCGGGACGCGGGAGATTTTGTCCACAGAAAGATCCAGTGCGGCCCCTGGTCATTATATTTGTATTCCATTGACGGCTTGGTATCCGGTGGAGATATTTCGGATTATGTTCTGAAGCCGATCTGCCAGAATCTGGAGGCACGGACATTGTCTGAACTGTATCAGCAGGCTTTGAATGGAGTGATATACAACGCGGTAGCGGACCGCTGTGAGAATTTGGATACAGTGGCGGTAAAACTTGTCAACGGTTTTTGCGTGTTGTTGTTTCCCGGGGTGGGGGCGGTGGCTTATGAAGTAAAAACCGGGGAAAAACGAGGCCTGTCCGCTCCGGAGGTCGAAAATACGCTTAAGGGTCCGAAGGATGCCTTTGTCGAAACGGTTCGATCCAATACCAGCCTGATCCGCCGACATCTGCGATCCCCGGATTTGCGAATTTATGAAACTCAAGTAGGAAGAAGATCATTGACCAACGTATCGGTGGTTTGGCTGAAAGGGATCACATCGCCGGATCTGGTGGAGAAAATGAAAGCTCGGCTGGATACCATCGACATTGACGGTTTTTTGTTTCCTTCGGCGGTGGAGGAATATGTAACCGGGTCCCGTACTACCGCTTTTCCTCTGCTGCAATATACAGAACGGACGGACCGGTTTTGCCAGGGGATTCTGGACGGTCGGATAGGACTGCTGGTAGACGGTATGCCCCTTGGATATCTGGCACCCGTAAACATCGGGTACCTGATGGATAGTCCCGAGGATCGAAGCCGGGACTACATTTCCGCATCCTGTGTCCGGGTATTACGCTATGCTGCCTTGCTGACAAGCCTTTTGCTTCCGGCAATCTATACGGTGCTGGTAGGGTACTTCCCTAAGTGGATCCCGGATATTCTGGAGAACGTGATTTTGAACGGCAGACAGGATGTTCCGTTCTCCGCCGGGGGAGAGGTGCTGGCGCTGCTGATAGCCTACGAACTGCTGCAGGAGTCCGGCATACATTTGCCTCAAGCCATTGGACAATCAGTATCTACTATTGGGGGTATCGTAGTAGGAACTGCGGCAGTGGAAGCAGGATTGATCTCTCCGGTGGTGCTGATTATCGTCAGTATCGCGGGCGTGTGCGGATTCGTTCTGCCAAACAGGGATTTGGCGAACGCGGTGCGGGTATGGAGATTCATAATCTCGCTTTTGGGAGCGGTAACAGGAATCTGGGGCGCGGCAGCCGGAGTGATTGGATTGTTAATTCGGCTTGCTTGTATGAAAAGCATGGGAAACGCGTACCTGTCAGTGTCAACAGGAACCGGAAGCGGCATTCTGAGGAACAAGCTGAAGAACATGAAGCAGAGAAATGCGGCGCTGCATCCGGAAGATAAAAGAAATCAAAAATAAGCGAAAAAAGCAAAAATAATGCTTGACAAAACAGGAAGGAGGTGATATTATATCCGAGCGCTTGTGAGAGCGCACCGAAATGAAGCAAAGCAAAAAGAAAATTGAAAGAAAATGAAAAAAGTTCTTGACAAATTCCGAAAGCTGTGCTAAATTATAAAAGCTCTCTGCAAAACGGAAAGCAACTGTACCTTGTAAATTGAATAACACAAAAACGAACCAAATTAACACCTTGGACAATTAATGGATTGTTTAAGCGATGTAAAATCGAAATTAACAGCCAACGAAATTCTTGAGTAATTATTGCTAGAAGCAAATTATTCAAAAAATGATTTGAGCTGCGGAAGCAGTTTAGATACAATTTT
>JAFVWL010000130.1 GCA_017501695.1 Oscillospiraceae bacterium | reverse complement strand
TCAAGAGGGGGCTGGCAAAAATCGGCTCTTCGGAACCGATTTTTGACTGGGGGAGTTCTTTTTTCTCCCCCCGGCCCTTCGGGCCACCCCCCTCATAAATGCGGGGGGCAAGGGGTGCGGTGCTGATATAAACTACAATTTCCCGTTCTAGTCCGGGGCGCGGGGGCATATCCTTGACCAAAACCATTTGGGAGGGGTATGGTATGGCGGTGCGGTTTTCGGATCTGCAGTGCAAGGAGGTCATCTGCCTGGGAGACGGGCGGCGGCTGGGATTTATCGAGGATGTGGAGGTGGAGGTCCCCGAGGGGAATGTATGCGCCATCATCGTGCCCGGTCCCTGCAAGTTTTTCGGCCTGTTCGGGCGAAAGGATGACTATGTGATCCCCTGGCGGTGCATCCGCCGCATTGGCCCGGATATCGTGCTGGTGGACGTGAAGTGCGACGAGTGCCGGGTGCCCCGCCACAAACCGGGATTTTTGTTTTAGATATACAAAATCCACAGAGAAAACCCAGGAATAATCTTGAAATTTTTTGGAAAAAATACTTGCATTATGGCCTTGCCTGCGCTATAATGTATCGGCATGGGCTTTGGACCCGTGACATCAAAAAAACCACACACCCGGTGATCGTGCCCCCAAGTGCCGCAAGGCGGGCAGCGCGAGATGATCGGGGTGGAGGCAAAAACAAAAGGAGAAAATTAAAATGGCTGTCGTATCTATGAAGCAACTGCTGGAGGCCGGTGTTCACTTCGGTCACCAGACCCGCCGCTGGAACCCCAAGATGGCTCCCTACATCTACACCGAGCGCAACGGTATCTACATCATCGACCTGCAGAAGACCGTGAAGAAGCTGGAGGAAGCCTACAACTTCGTTCGTGAGACCTCCGCCAATGGCGGCAACATCCTGTTCGTCGGCACCAAGAAGCAGGCCCAGGATGCCATCAAGGAAGAGGCTGCCCGCTGCGGCGGTTACTACGTCAACTCCCGCTGGCTGGGCGGCATGCTGACCAACTTCCGCACCATGCGTTCCCGTATCGACCGTCTGGCTCAGCTGAAGAAGATGGAAGAGGACGGCACCTTCGCTATGCTGCCCAAGAAGGAAGTCATCAAGCACCAGGGCGAGATCGCCAAGCTGGAGAAGTACCTGGGCGGCGTCAAGGAAATGAAGAAGGTTCCCGCTGCCATGTTCATCGTTGACCCCCGCAAGGAGCGCAACGCTATCGCCGAGGCCAAGAAGCTGGGTATCCCCGTTGTGGCCATCGTGGACACCAACTGCGATCCCGATGAGATCGATTACGTGATCCCCGGCAACGACGACGCTATCCGCGCCATCCGCCTGATCGCCGCCACCATGGCCAACGCTGCCATCGAGGGCCGTCAGGGTGAGGACGCCGAGGCTGTCGAGGCTCCCGCCGCTGAGTAAATCGAAAAACGCATCGTCATTGCGAGGAGCGAAGCGACGTGGCAATCCCGTAAATTTTCCGGAATCCTTCGGGGATTGCCACACCAGTCTGCGGACTGGTTCGCAATGACATGCAAGATGAATATTACAGGAGGAAATAGAAATGGCTTTTACCGCACAGGACGTTAAGAAGCTCCGTGAAATGACCAACGTCGGCATGATGGACTGCAAGAAGGCCCTGCAGGCCACCGACGGTGATATGGACAAGGCAGTCGACTGGCTGCGTGAGAAGGGCCTGGCCAAGGCCGCCAAGAAGGCTGACCGCATCGCCGCTGAGGGCGTTGCCTACGCCACCGTCGTCGACGGCATCGGTGTTGTCATCGAGGTCAACTCCGAGACCGACTTCGCCGCCAAGACCGACGCTTTCATGGACCTGGTCAAGAACCTGGCCGTGGTCGTCGCCAAGGAGAACCCCGCTGATGTGGAGGCTCTGAAGGCTTGCAAGTACCCCAACTCCAACCTGACCGTCACCGAGATCATGCAGGAGAAGGTCATGTCCATCGGCGAGAATATGCAGATCCGCCGTTTCGCCCGCTTCAATGAGAATGTCTCCGTGGCCTACGTCCACGCCGGCGGCACCCACGGTGTCCTGGTGAACCTGGCTGTCGAGGGCGACATCGACGCTACCGAGGTCGGCAAGAACGTGGCTATGCAGATCGCCGCTATGAAGGCCCAGTACTGGGACAAGTCCCAGGTGCCTCAGGA
Organism: Oscillospiraceae bacterium; assembly: GCA_017501695.1. Taxonomy (GTDB): domain Bacteria; phylum Bacillota; class Clostridia; order Oscillospirales; family Oscillospiraceae; genus Faecousia. The sequence goes on along the minus strand of JAFVWL010000130.1, from coordinate 118 downwards.
AGCCATCGACAAGGAGCTGGCTGTTCAGGTCGCTCTGATGGACAACGATCCCAAGATGGCTGGCAAGCCCGCCCAGGTCAAGGAGAAGATCGCTGCCGGTAAGATGGCTGCCTTCTAC
>JAFVWL010000023.1 GCA_017501695.1 Oscillospiraceae bacterium | reverse complement strand
TGCGATTTGACCGGGTCTTTGTACCCAACTTTTCATTTTGAAAAGTCCGCAATACACAAAGTATTCCGAACTTTCCAAAACTTAATTTGGGCACAAACCCCTCGCCCAAATCATCAAAAAAGAGTTTTTAGAGGTTGCCTAGAGTAAGAAAAAATACAGGAGGTTTTTGTATGTCTGCAAAACCCGTTCTTGTGGTCCTGGCTGCCGGTATGGGCAGCCGTTACGGTGGTCTGAAGCAGATCGATCCCGTGGGAAGCCAAGGGGAGGCCATTCTGGATTACTCCCTGTTCGATGCCCACCGGGCGGGCTTTGAAACTGCCGTTATCATCATCAAGGAAGCGATCCGCAAGGATTTCATGGACACCGTGGGCAAGCGCCTGGAAAAGTGCCCCATGGAGATCCGCTATGCCTATCAGGAGCTGGACAAGGCCCTGCCGGACTGGTTCACCATCCCCGAGGGCCGGGCCAAGCCCTGGGGTACCAGCCACGCGGTGCTCTGCGCCCGGGATGAAATCGGTGATGCCCCCTTCGCTGTTATCAACGCCGACGATTACTACGGTGTTTCCGCTTTTCAGGAGCTGTATAATTTCCTGTCCCAGGCGGAGGACCCCCATAGCTATGACTACTGCATGGTGGGCTACCAGCTTGGCAAGACCGTTACCGACAACGGCTCCGTGGCCCGGGGCGTGTGCCGGACCAGCGAGGAAGGCTACCTGACCGCCATCGTGGAGCGGACCCGCATTGAGAAGTATGAGGGCGGCATCCATTTCACCGTGGACGGCGAAAACTGGGAGGATCTGGCCGCTGACACCCCTGTGTCCATGAATATGTGGGGCTACCGCCGGAGCTTCCTGGAGGAAGTGGCGGCCCGGTTCCCCAAGTTCCTGGCTCAGGATGTGCCCGGCAATCCCGCCAAGGCGGAGTTCTATCTGCCCATGACCGTGGGCGAGCTGCTGCAGGAGGGCAAAGCCACCGTGAAGGTCCTGCGCTCCGCCGACAAGTGGTACGGCGTGACCTACGCCGCGGACAAGCCCCAGGTGGTGGCCGCCCTGAAGGCCATGACCCAGGAGGGCAAATACCCCGACGGCCTGTGGAAGTAAATAAAAAAACACGCCCACCCGGGCGTGTTTTTTTAATGCAAAATGAAGAATGCAAAATTATGGGCCGCAGGGCGCGACTTCCTTGACGCGCCCTGTAGGGACCGGCGTCCCCGCCGGTCCTGCACCGCAGGCGCAAAACAAACCTCCCGCGTATGGGCGACCCTTGCGGTCGCCCATTCAGAGTGCCGGAAGATTTCCTCAGTCGCTTTATGTTGGTTCCGGGGAATCACAGCTCCAGTCCTGGAGCCGTTTTTCCAAACGCTGCAAAAGCATATCCACGCCCAGAAAACGGAAAATCCAATGCCGTACCCATTCCAAGGCAAAGCAGGTTAGCCAGATTCCAGCGGCAATAACCAAAACAGCCGCCACCTGGAGCACCACGGGTAGGTCCAGCGCCCCCACAAACCGATCCCGAATAATATGTTCCCGGACCAGTGGGTGTTCATGGAGCAAATAGATGCTAAAAACAAAGGGCCCACAGAAAACACTGGCCTTTTGAACCGGGGTCGAAATATCCAGGTCAGAAAACAGCAGCAATACAGCCATGGCCGCGATTACAAGAGTGGGGGAGGTATACTCCACCAACATCATTCCGTTAATGGACGGGTCCAGCACCGAAGCAAGCATCCCCAAACAGGATATCAGGATGCATCCGGCAAAAACCCCCAGCAGCATCGTTTTTTTAATTATTAGTGTATGGCTATATTTCCGCAGATAGGTTCCTATGATGAACATCACCAGAATCCACAAAACACTGTAACCCAGGCTCAAGCCGAAGGCATCGGTTCCGGTGACCGTAGGCAAAACGCTGAACACCGCAATCAGGGTAATCACCAAGAGCGTCGCCTGTTTTTTCGACAGGGCCTCCATGCCCCGGATTACCAGGGGTGCCAGAAAGAATACACCGAAATAGGCAGTAAGATACCAGTATTCATACTGAGAAACCGGGAAAACGGCTTGAATCCAGTTGGCTGCACTCACCGCATCCGGCAGGCAAAAGTGGAATACCGCAGTAATAAACAGGCCGTGATACAAGGCCGTCAGCAGCAGACGAAGGATTGTGGTATACTTCACTTGCCGCCCGTACATCACGAAGCCGGAAATCATGGCAAAGCAATTGACGGTGCAGACGACGGTGATACCCAGAAACCAAAGCACATAGAACCCGGGATTGTTAAAATCCGCGTGGGTCCGGAACCCACCGTAGAACAGCACATGAATAACAACAACACAAAAAGACAGCACAACCCGAAGAACATCAATTCCTGGAATTCGGGCTGAATTGGATGAAAACCTTTGCATAGCTACCTCGTTTCGACTTCGGGCCACATATTTTGCCCAAAATCATTGGGATATTATGCTGCAATTATATGATTTCCAGGATTATTTGTCAACTTTCTTGTGGCCTCCCGGTGGTACCACCGGATTGGAAATTCCGGGCCGGGTCACGTCCCTTCATTCACCCTGCCGCAGATTCTGCGGCAACGGCAGTTGCCGGTAAAAGTGGTACTCAGCTCCCGCATAGGGGCGGCCTTTACTGTCGCCCGTCCGGCGGCACCGCCGCCGGAGCCTTGGCTCCCCCACAGGGGGAGCTGTCAGCGTAGCTGACTGAGGGGGTGTTCCATCGAAAGAAGGACCCTCGGCGACAGCCTGTGGCAATCCCCCCCGTCATGTCATTGCGAGGAGCGAAGGGCCGCACCCCAGGGTGGTTTCTCTTGCCCTTCGGGCAATTCACCTCCTGGCAATCTTCTGGGGGATGGCTGCGAAATATGACGACCAAAATTCATCGTACCTGTTCGATGTTAATTGGAAAGCCGGTCCCTTCGGACGGTGCTGGAGATTCCCACGGGCGCAAGCGCCCTCGGAATGACAAATATGGGAGCTGCTTCCGAAAACCATGTCATTGCCATGTCGCCGCCTTTGGGCGGCTCCTCGCAATGACATTCTTGCCTGGATGCTTTTTTGACACGCTTATGGGCGGGAGATCACTCCCGCCCGTGTCGTATTTTACAGCTTCGGCTTGATGGCCTTGTGGTAGTGGGCATAGGTGCAGCTATTGCCGCTGCCCAGGACCCTGGCTTCCGTGACCTCGCCGATGAACAGCATATGGCTGCCCAGGTCCTTCTTGTCCAGGACCTTGCAGGAGAACATGGCGTTGGTATGCTCCGTCAGGTACAGCAGACCGTTGTGGCTCCGCTGGACGGCGGAGAACTCCGCGAACTTATCCACATCCCTGCCGGACTGCATTCCGAAGTGGCGGATGGTCTCGAAGGGGACCTCCTCCGTCAGAACGCTGACATTGAAAACGCCGGTGTTCTCGATGATCTGGCGGGTCAGGTTGCCCGTCTGGACGGAGATCACCAACCGCAGGGGCTCACTTGCCACCTGGAAGCAGGTATTGGCGATACAGCCGTTGTCCCGGTCATCCTTGCCTGTCAGCACGAACAGGCCGTAGCTGAGATTCCGCGTGGCCGCGGAATCTATGGCAGGCTTTGCCTGCTCAGCGAAAGTAGCGGTTCAGCAGACCCTGCAGAGCCTTGCCGTGGCGGGCCTCGTCGCGGGCCATCTCGTGGACGGTGTCGTGGATGGCATCCAGTCCGTTCTTCTTGGCGACGGTGGCCAGGTCGACCTTGCCGGCGGTGGCGCCGAACTCGCAGTCAACACGCCATGCCAGGTTGGACTTGGTGTCGTTCTTCATGTTGGGCTCCAGGTCCTCGCCCAGCAGCTCGGCAAACTTGGCGGCATGCTCGGCCTCTTCCCAGGCAGCCTTCTCCCAGTACAGGCCGATCTCGGGATAGCCCTCACGGTGGGCGATGCGGGCCATGCACAGGTACATACCGACCTCGGAGCACTCGCCCTGGAAGTTAGCCATGAGCTGGTCAAAGATAAACTTCTTGTCCTCCTCGGAGATGTCGGGGTTGTTCTTCACGGTCTTGGCGTAGACACCGAACTCATGCTCGGCAGCCAGCTTGCCCTCTTCCATGACCTTAAACTTGGAACCGGGGACCTTGCACAGGGGGCAGCGGAAATCGGCGGGCATCTCCTCAGCTTCGTGAACGTAACCGCAAACGGGGCAAACAAACTTCTTCATAATATTTTCCTCCATTAATTTAATTTGTTATCAATTACAGAATTCTTTCAGTAGGGCCGGTTGCCCTCAACCGGCCGTCTCGAATTTCGAACCTCGATGGGTCGAAATTCGAGAAAGGAGCAGCGGATGGTTATCCCGGACAATTTGCCCGTCGAGGTCAAATTGTCCGGACGGCGGCTTGAGGGCAAGCCGCCCTACCGCAGATGGTACAAGTTATTCAGCTTCCTCTTCAAAGAGGTCGGGGCCCACGCCGCAGAGGGGGCACTCGTAATCTTCGGGGAGCTCTTCGCCCTCGTAGACATAGCCGCAAACCGTGCAGACAAACTTCTTCATATTAGTTTCCTCCATCATTCATTAATATACATTAGTTTTTGGAACATTCACCGCAGAGTCCGGTGAAACTGAGCTGACAGGCACTGACCTGTCCGCCCACGCCTGCGGCAGCCTCGCCGCAGAGGGATTGGGGTACCTGAAGCTCCGGCAGGTCCAGCACCGCGTCGCAGCCGGTGCAGATAAAGTGGACATGGGGCGCTGTGTTGGCATCGAAGCGCTCGGTGCCGTTGACGGTGGCCACACACTGGATCAGTCCCTGCTTGCGGAAGAGAGCCAGATTCCGGTACACCGTCGCCAGGGAGATGTCCGGGTGGTCCTTCTGAAGCATGGCGTAGACCATGTCCGCCGAGGGGTGTGTTTTGGTACATCGTATACACTCCAGAATCGCCCCGCGCTTGCGGAAGTTCTTTGTCTGAGTCTCCATGGTCACCTCCTATTTGAGAACAATTATTATTTACAACCAGATAGTATCATGACTCCGGCAGTTTGTCAACAGAAATTTTTCGATTTTTCAAATAATTTTTCCGGTGCCGAAAACCATGTCATCGCGAGCCGGTTCGCACACTGCGACTCGCCAAGAGCCGCCCTTCGGGCGGTTGCTCGCTTGCATGGCGCCTGCGGGCGCTCATGGCGTGGCGATCCCGTGGATATCAGACAAGCCCCCGATCTGTCATTGCGAGGAGCCGCCCAAAGGCGGCGACGCACCCCAGGGTGGCCTCTCTTGCCCTTCGGGCAATTCACCTCCTGGCAATGACATGGTGGTGGTCAATAGACGGGCGGGTGGATCCTTTCCAGGTCGTTGCCGGAACCGTTTTGGTCCGGTGTCGGGGCTGCCGGGGGCAGTGCGGCGGGCCGGGACCTGCCGGATTTGGGAAAATTTTGAAAACGCGCAAAAAAATGTTGCACTTTCGGCAATTTTATCGTCTAATAATATATAGGTAAATTTTCTTTTTTCGAGGAGGAAAAACCATGAAGCATCTGAAAAAGTGGCTGGCGCTGACCCTGGCGGCGGTGCTGGTGATGGGTATGCTGCCCAGCCTGCCCCATGCCCAAGCGGAGGAAATCCCGGAAGCTGAGCAGGATATCCGGGCAGAGCAGCCCCAGCCGGAGGAACCCGCAGCGGAAGAACCTGCGGCGGAAGAATCTGAGCCGGAGTCCGGCACCTGGACCTGGGTGAACCCTGCCCTGCCGGAGGATATGGTCCCGAATGCACAGATTCCTTCTGCGGAACCTATGGGAATTCCCAATGCAGAACCGCAGGAGGAACAGAAACCCGTCAAAGAGGAAAAAGCGGCTGAGGAACTTCGAAAAATGCTTAGAAACCGGTCAGGCCCCATTTATCTCGAAGTTTACAGCGACATTAGAGAGCCCTATGAATTTATGGATCATCTGGTAAACCTGGCGACGGAGCCTACCGGTGATCCCCATGATGGTGATTATCTCCGATGGAGCATAGGCCAGATAGGATTCTCCTACATTCTAAACTATTGGGGCTACGAAATCATGATCGATGCCACCTACCTGCTCACTGAGGATCAGGAGGCTGAGATGGACGGTGCCATTTCCAGAGCGGTGAGAAACCTGGATGTCAGCAGCAATAGTAACTATGAGAAGATCTTTGCTGTCTATGACTACCTTTGTGACAAGGTGGCCTATCTGGAACCCTCTGAAGAAAATGAGGTGGTGTCCTACACGGCCTACGGTGCCTTGATGAACAAGGAAGCTACCAGCCATGGTTTTGCCGTTCTGGCTAACCGGATGCTGCTGGAACTGGGCGTGGATAACCGTGTGGTGGGCGGTGCCGTGGGAGAGTATGAGCATCTGTGGAATGTTGTGTAGCTGGACGACGGACTGTTTTATAACATGGATGCTGCCCTGGATGCGGGAAAGACGGGGTATCAATGGTTTCTGAAAGGTGTTGAGGACTTTCCGGAGCACTATCGTTATTTGAATTATGAAACCGTCGCTTTCCATACTGCATATCCTGTGGCGGTGAAAGCGTACAATCCCGATGTTCCGGGAGAATTGTATCCTTATATCGCCGCTGGCCAGTGCGGTGATACGGCTTATTGGCTGCTGTGGTGGAACGGCCTCCTGACGGTTTCGGGCGAAGGTAAGATGCAAGATAGCTATCCCGATTATGAAAATTGGGAAGACGAACCGTGGCAATTTTGGGCAAAAGAAATCAAAGAGGTCGTCGTTGAAGAAGGAATAACTCGTATAGGCTTTGATGCGTTCGCAGGGCATACGGCGTTGGAAAAGGCAACGATTCCGAGCACGGTGACATATTTCGTGAGTGCATTTGAGGAATGTACTTCTTTGAAAGAAGTGATTATTAAGGAAGGCGTGACTAAAATTTCTTCCTCCGCATTTTTGGGATGTACTGCATTGGAAAGTATTGATATTCCTGATACAGTGACGGAAATTGAAATTAATGCATTTGAAAACTGCACTTCCCTGAAAGAAATCGTTATTTCGGAGGCAATAGAAGAAATTGGTTCCGGTGCTTTTCGTGGCTGTAAAAACCTTACCCGGGCATATATATGCTGCAAGAAGGTACCCAACTCCGCATTTGCCGGCTGCGGCATCACGGAATTAATTTTGTCGGATAATGTTACGGAGATTGGCTGGTATGCTTTCTCGGGTAACCCGCTTACAGAGGTCGTATTCCCGGATAGCATTACAGTTTTGTCTGGGTTTGATAATTGTGATAATCTGACGAGAGTTGTTCTGCCTAAGAATTTGGAGGAACTGGACTATTACGCGTTTGCGTATTGCGATAATCTGGTAGAGGTTGTGTCCTCGGAGAAGATGACAACAATCGGCCGGGAGGCTTTCCGTGAATGCACCAGTCTTACGACCCTTTCTTTCGCAGAAGGCTTACAGTCCATTTTAGCGGAAGCTTTTTACGATTGCGACAGCCTGATGGTAGTGAAGCTCCCTGACTCTGTTACATACATTGCGGAAAGGGCTTTTAGAAGCTGTGATTCTTTAAGAGAGTTCCATATGTCTCGTGACTTGACATCAATTGGGTATTATAATGGACAGGTGTTCTCTGAATGTGAAAATCTTGAAACGGTCTGGTTTTATGGAAATGCACCTAGAATTCATATTGCACTCGGCGGGGGTACAATTATAGCCTACTATCCGGAAGACAATCCCACTTGGGATAGTGTCATAGGTAATGATTACGGTGGCACCATCACCTGGGTGCCCTTCCATGTCTGCTCGAATTTCGAAATCCGGGATGCGGTGGAGCCGGGCTGCGAAACCGAGGGTTACACCGGCGACACCTACTGCGTAAAATGCGGTGAGCTGGTGGAAAAGGGCGAGGTCATTCCCGCCACCGGGCATACCTGGGGCGACTGGGAAATCATTCAGGAACCCACGGAGCATACCCCCGGCCAGAAGCGCCGGACCTGCGCTGTCTGCGGCAGCCATGAGGACAGGCACATTCCCGCCACCGGCACCGTCTTCGGCGACGTCAATGGGGATGCGGAAATCAACGGCAAGGACCTGATCCTCCTGCGCCAGAGTCTGGCGGGCTGGGATGTGGAGCCGGTGCCCCAGAATGCCGACTGCAACGGCGACGGGGAGATCAACGGCAAGGATCTGATCCTCCTGCGCCAGCATCTGGCCGGCTGGGACGTGACCCTGGGCCCAACGGAATAACCGATTAAAACACGCCCGCAAGGGCGTGTTTTTTTCGTTGAGAGTTGAAAGTTGAGAGTTAAGAGTTTTTTCCGCCGGAGCCCTGGCGCCCCCACAGGGGGAGCTGTCAGCGAAGCTGACTGAGGGGGTGTCCCATCGAAAGAAGCGCATTCCACCACAATCGCCGCCGGAGCCTGTCATTGCGAACCAGTGCGCTTAAGTGGTATGGCAATCTCTCAAAATAACCTGTCATTGCGAACCAGTCCGCAGACTGGTGTGGCAATCCCCGAAATCGACGGGGATTCCCACGGCCCTTCGGG
>JAFVWL010000129.1 GCA_017501695.1 Oscillospiraceae bacterium | reverse complement strand
CTATATTGATTACTATAACAACCGGCGTATCAAGGCAAGACTAAAGGGCTTGCCGCCTGCATTACACAGACAGCAAGCCCTCTCGGCAGCTTAAACAATTTGAGTTAGAAATATTTGTCTAACTTTTTGGGGTCACTTCAGTTCAGGAAAGCGGCAAAGGGATGCTTATATCAGGGGAGGACGGATATAGCGCTCGTGGCTGGTTGGGGCTGGGCGGGCATGGACACCGGATACAAGTCCAAGCATGGCATACAGGGAAACCAGGGAGGAACCGCCGTAGCTGACAAAGGGAAGGGTCAGGCCGATAACGGGCATGACACCCAGGCACATACCCACATTGACCATGACCTGGAACAGCAGGGCAGAGGCAGCCCCGAAGCAGACCAGCCGCCGCATATAATCCTGGCTGGAAAAACCAATCTGAATGCACCGGGCGATGATCAGCAGCAGGAGCACCAGCACCAGGGCACAGCCCATAAAGCCCAGCTCCTCACCGATTGCGGCGAAAATGAAGTCCGTATGCTGGGCAAACAGGGCACCTTCGGTCTGGGTTCGGGTACCCTGGAACAGGCCCTGACCAAAGAAACCGCCGCCGGTCAGGGACCGCTTGCTCAGGGTGAACTGCCACAGCTCGTCCAGACCCTGAGGGTCAATGGTGGGGTCAATCAGGGCCAGGATCCGGTTTTGCTGCTCCGTTGACATGACCACGTTCCAGAATACCGGGAAAACAAGGGCCAGCAAGCCGCTGCCGAGTAGGAACCACAGGATATTGATGCCGCCGGCAAAGGCCATGCCAACGAAAATGGCCGCAAAGATCAAAGTCACGCCCAGGTCGCTGGACAAAACCATGTTGGGGATCACGATGAGGAAAAAGTGGAACACGATGTGCAGCACCGAAACAATGGCGGAGGGCCGGTTTTGGTGGGATGCCATGACCGAGGCCATGATCAGAATGTAGGTCATTTTGATGATTTCCGCGGGCTGGATATCGATGGGCAGGAAAGGGAAGGAAATCCAGCTTCGGTTACCGCCCCGGACCACGCCGAAGGGGATCAGCATTGCCAGCAGGACCAGGTTCAATATCACAAAGGCGTACCGGTGCTCCGACAGCAGCTCCAAATCCACAGAGGAAATAAAAGCATACAGTCCGATGCCCAGAATCATGGCACCGACCTGAATGACCACGTACCGGGAATCGTTATATACATTGGTCGTGCTGGCAATGACCAGACAACCGAATAATGTCAGGACTACGCAAAGGCCCAGCAGGACCATATCGCCCTTGCGGAAAAAATTTCGAAGTTCGCTGATGAATTGGCGCATGATGCGACCTCCTTCGTATGGGTCAATTGCCATTATACCATTTGTCACAGGAAAAGTAAACCTATTTATGCAAAAAGGGCAGCCCTGTGACGGACTGCCCCTCTTTGTGTTACGCGGTCTTTCTGCTGTTCAGGAATTCCTTCAGCAGCGCGGATTCCTCCGCGTCAAGCTGCTCGCCCATAGCGGCGCGCATGAGCAGCATGTAGATGTCATTGCTTACGTTGGTCTTCATAGTGATGGCCTCCGTTTCCAGGATCAGATATCATTGCGGTTGGACAGCAGCAGCTCCATCAGGTTGGTTTCATCCCGGTCCAGATCGTTGCCCATCATGGCATAGATGGTCATGATATTTGCGATGTCCATATCGGTATGGTTCACGAGTTTATTCCTCCAAATTGACAGTGGTTGTGTTGGTTCAGCGGGACAGGCTGCTGTCCTTGCTGAGGAACTGGTTGAGCAGCTTCCGCTCGTCATCAGTCATGCGGTTGCCCGCGGCGGCGCTGGCCAGCAGCCAGTAGCAGTAAGTGGATTTCTTCATCATAGTTGGTTACCTCCAAATCAGGGGATGCACCCACAGTGGGTGCCGGTTAATATGGTTTTCCTACGCGTTGGTGTCTGATCAATCTGCCAGATCGATGTTGCCCCGCAGGAACTCATTCATAATATTTCGTTCCTCGGGGGTCAGCTCCACTTTCATGGAGGATGCGGCAAGCATCAGATAGTAAGGCATGTTCTTCATGCGTTGACCTCCTGGTAATTATTAAGGTTGTGTTCGGCTTCCGAACGGGGATTACTTTACCCGGGGATTGTGAATAAAGTTTAACCAATTTTGTAAATAAATGTAACAAATCTGAATTTCAGCGGTGGACGAGTGTCCGCGTGCGGCGATGGTGGTACAGAAACAGCAAAGTGTACCTTAAATATGGACAGCATTGTCTTTTCTTTCTTGCCATTTTGTGGTAGAATAAGAGCATCGAAAGGAAGGAGCGACCCCAATGGAACAGATCATTGCCATTCTGGCCCGGGAACTGTCCCGGAAGCCGGAGCATATTCAAAACGTCATCACCCTCATGGACGAGGGCAATACCATCCCCTTCATCGCCCGCTACCGTAAGGAAATGCACGGTGCTATGGACGACACGGCCCTGCGAACGCTGGAAACCCGGCTGGGCTACCTGCGGAATTTGCAGACCCGGCGGGAGGAGGTCAAGTCCTCCATCGAAAACCAGGGAAAGCTCACCGAGGACCTGATCCGGGCCATTGACGCGGCCCAGACCCTGGCGGAGGTGGAGGACCTGTACCGGCCCTATAAGCAGAAGCGCCGGACCCGGGGCTCCATGGCCCGGGAGAAAGGTCTGGAATCCCTGGCCCAGGCCATTTTTGCCCAGGACGGAAAGGATCCGGCGGAGCTTGCGAAGGATTATGTAAACCAGGAAAAGGGCGTGAACAGCATTGAGGAAGCCCTGGCCGGCGCTTCCGATATCATTGCCGAGGATCTGTCCGACGATCCCGGGATCCGCAAGGAGCTGCGGACCTTGATGAACCGCCGGGCGGTGCTGGTTTCCAAAGCCGCGGATCCGGATCAGGACAGCGTATATAAGCTGTATTATGATTTCAACAGTCCTATCTCCCGGCTCCAGGGCCACCAGATCCTGGCCCTGAACCGGGGCGAGAAGGAGGGGTTCCTGAAAATCACCGTGACTCTCCCGGGCAACGAGGGCGCGGCCCTGGTATGCCGGATGGCGCTGAAGCCCACCTTCCAGGTATCTGCCTTTGTGAAGGCCGCGGCGGAGGACGCCTATGACCGGCTCATTGCCCCCTCTGTGGAGCGGGAGACCCGGTCCGAACTGACGGAAATGGCCGCCAAAGGCGCCATCCACAATTTCGCCCTGAACCTGAAGCCTCTGCTGATGCAGCCGCCCATTAAGGGCTTTGTCACCATGGGCCTGGACCCCGGTTACCGCAATGGCTGCAAGGTGGCGGTGGTGGATGCTACGGGCAAGGTCCTGGATACCGCCGTGGTCTATCCCACATTCAGTGAGCGGAAGAAGCAGGAGGCCATCGGCATCCTGTCCGGGCTCATGCGCCGTCATGGGGTCCGGCATATCGCCATTGGCAATGGCACTGCCTCCCGGGAGACGGAAGCCATGGCTGTGGAGCTCCTGCGGTCCTTCCCGGAGGCCGGCTATGCCATGGTCAATGAAGCCGGTGCCTCCGTCTATTCGGCCTCGCCTCTGGCAGCGGAGGAGTTCCCGGATTTCGATGTGAACCTCCGCAGCGCCGTGTCCATTGCCCGGCGGCTCCAGGATCCCCTGGCGGAGCTGGTGAAGATCGATCCCAAGGCCATCGGTGTGGGCCAGTACCAGCACGACTGCCCCCAGAAGGAGCTGGACGCTGCCCTGAATGCCGTGGTGGAGGATTGCGTCAACGCCGTGGGTGTGGACCTGAATACGGCCTCCCAGAGCCTGCTGAAGCAGGTCTCCGGTCTGACTGCCGCCACAGCGAAAAATATCGTCACCTACCGGGAGGAAAACGGTGCCTTCACCTCCCGCACCCAGATCAAAAAAGTGCCCAAGCTTGGCCCCAAGGCTTTCCAGCAGTGCGCGGGCTTCCTGCGGGTGCCGGAGAGTAAGGAGATTCTGGATAACACAGCCGTTCATCCGGAAAGCTATGCCGCCGCGGGAAAGCTCCTGGAGCTCTGCGGCTACAGCAAAAAGGATATCCCCGGCAATCTGGCGGACCTGCCCGCCCGAATGGAAAAGCTGGGATTGGAAGCCCTGGCCAGGGAATGCGGCGTGGGCAGTCCCACGCTCCTGGACATTGCCAAGGAGCTGCAGAAGCCCGGCCGGGACCCCCGTGACGAGCTGCCCAAGCCCATCCTGCGCAAGGATGTGCTGGAAATGAAGGATCTGAAGCCCGGCATGGTCCTGTCCGGCACCGTCCGCAACGTCATCGATTTCGGTGTCTTTGTGGACATCGGTGTCCACCAGGACGGCCTGGTCCACATTTCCCAGGTGGCGAACCGCCGCTTAAAGCACCCCAGCGAAGCAGTCCAGGTGGGCGACGTGGTGAAGGTCATGGTCCTGGATGTGGATGAAAAGCGCAAGCGCATCAGCCTGACCATGAAGGGTGTACCCAAGGAATAAACTTTCAATTTGCAGCCTAAAACCGCTCCCCCGTTTGGGAGCGGTTTTTATTACCCTTTTTCGTGGTTTCATTGACACAGGGGGCCAGAGCTGATAAAATATAACTGATCGAAATATAGGCAGGGATGAATATGAAAAAGCATATGGCATTATTATTAATACTGGCTGTGCTTGCACTTTGTGGCTGCGAAGCCGGGTTTGTTTCCGGCGGACAGACCACAATACCCAGCAATACCGAATTTCCAGAGGTCGAGACCAATTTCGACGAACCGGCACTGGCTGTTCAGGTCAGCATGGGAGCGGAGTTTGAAATGGTTCTGGACGGTACGGACACCATCCTGTCCATTTCTCCCCTGAACGAAGCCGGGCAAGAACTGTTGAAAAAGGTAGATGTGGTGGGTCAGCAATACAGAACGGGAATCAAATCCCTTCTGGATGAAGCCAGAGCCCAGAATTTCCTAAAGACTGGCGGGAAAGTCAATATTTCGGCCCGAGAGCAGTACAGCGGTGCGTGGAAAATCGCATCCAATGATATTCTGCTGAACCCGGTGGAAGATTATCAGAAAAGTTCCGGCATGATTTTCTCCTGTAAGGTGACCCCGGCGGGGGCGGTGCCGGACCTGAGCAAGCTGACTAAAAATATCGACCGGTATGATGACTATATCGTGTACTACTATACGGATGGTCAAAACAATGTTGTGTATCAGGAAGCTGTTTACAACGACGGTACGGTTACCTATGGTTACTTCAAGGGGACGCAGGAGCATACCTTTATTACCTATACGCCCAACGGGATAGTAACTTATGACCACAAGAAGGGCAATATTGGTACAGGATACACAGTGTATCCGGACGGAACCCGGGAAGAGAATATCTGCTATTATGATGACCAGAATCTGATGCTGAAGTCTGTCCTTAAAAATGCAGATGGGTCAACAACGGAATCGTTTTATGAGAACGGTTTGCCGGTGCGGCAACTGCAGACACAGTCTGACGGTGCTGCTTTCGAAGTGCATTATACCTATCACAGCAACGGCAACTGGGCGACTATGGAAATCATAAATCCCGACGGAGTTCACGAACTTACAACCTTCCGGGAGGATGGCACCCAGGAATCTTATGTGGCCCAAGGTGACGGTGTATATTCGGAGATCATTTGCAATGAAGATGGATCGATTAAAGAAATATATAACCGGGGACCGGATGGAACTGAAATTCATGAGACCTATCAGAACGGCATCCCGCAAAAGGAAACCAGGACGTATCCCAACGGTGACTACGAGAATTTGACATTTCATTCCAACGGAATGCAGGCATCGTACATCTCTCAAATGGACGGCGTTTATATTGAATGCCGATATGATGTGGATGGCCTGATCATTTATCAACTCGAGCGGCTGGCGGACGGAACCGAAATACAAATGGAGTTTATTTCAGGAGAACCCGTATCTAGTACTATTCGGTATCCGGACGGTAGAGTCGAAACGGAAACCTTTGATAAGAATGGATAAAAACAAAGACCGCTCTAAAGAGCGGTCTTTGTTTTTATCCATATTACAGAGCGGCCTTGATTTTTTCGATCATTTCTGCGTATTCTTCCTCGGTCAGATAGGTCTTGCCGGGGTTCATGGCGAAGGGAGTGCCCCATTCAAACTCACCCTGATACTTGGGCACCAGATGGAAGTGCAGATGGCAGCCGCCGTCGCCGTAGGCGCCGTAGTTGACCTTGTCGGGATGGAATGCCTTGTGGATGGCGTTGGCTGCCTGGGCCACATCGGCGAAGAACAGGTTCCGCTCCTCGTCGGAGATGTTCACCAGCTCGGAGACATGGTCCTTGTAAGCCACGATGACCCGGCCGGGATGGCTCTGCTCCTTGAACAGGATGAGCTGGCTGACCCGCAGGTCGCAGATCTTGATGCCGAAACCCGCCAGGATTTCGCCGCCCATGCAGTAGCCGCAGTTGCAATCTTTCATAATGAGTACCTTCCTTTGCTTTTTATTTGTCTGATTCCAGTTTATCACAGGGAAGTCTCCGGGTCAAGTTCTTCCCAGGACTTTGTTTTTCTCGCAGGTAGCACACACCGCTTCGGTCACCGCACTGCGGAATCCCCGGCTTTCCAATTCCCGGATCCCTTCAATGGTACTGCCGCCGGGGGAGCATACCGTGTCCTTCAGGCTGCCGGGATGGGCGCCGGTGGCCAGGTACATTTCACCGGCCCCAATTAAGGTCATGGCAGCCAGCTCCAGAGCCTGGGTCCGGGGAATCCCGCAGGCCACGGCTCCGTCTGCCAGGGCATCCAGAAACAGATAGACAAAGGCAGGGGAGGAACCGGACAGGGCGGAGCCGGCATCCATGAGCTTTTCCTCCAGAACCATGGTCCACCCCACGGCGGACATATCCGCCAGGAAATCCTCTAGCACTTCCTTCGTAACCTTTTCGTTGGCACAGTAGAGCATGACGCCCTTGCCCACGGCCACTGCCGTGTTGGGCATAATGCGGATGATGGGGAGGCTGCAGTTGGCCATTTCCTCGATTTGAGCCATGGTCTTACCTGCGGCCATGGTGATCAGTAGGGGCTTGTGCATCACCAGCATGGGCTGAGCATCCCGTAAAACACCTTCCATCATCTGGGGTTTTACCCCCAGAAAAATCCGCTTTGCCGCCAGAACCTGTTCCAGGGTCCCGTAGCTGCTGCCCAACTCCTCTGCCAGAGCTGCGCCCCTGCCGGACCGGTCCGTCAGCATAAAGTCCGTGGTGTTTTTTGCCAAAGCCGTGGCCAGGGCACCGCCCATATTGCCGCAGCCGATAAATCCGTATTTCATAGGAATCCTCCTTAAGGTTTCAGTTTTTCAACGATGGTGGCAATCTGCTCCGCCGTCAGTTCCGGGTTTTCTGTTTCCAGCCGGATGTGCAGGGATACGATGCGGCCCTCCCAGCAAATGACATACACATTTTGTGGCTGCCCATTCTGCTGCAGTCGATATACCGCTTCTGCTTCCCAGACCTCCGGGTCCAGCTCTCCGTGGGTGGGGTAGAATTCCTCATTTATGGCCTGGTCCAGGAAGTAGTCCCGGTACAGGGGCAGGGGATAGTCCCAAATGGTGTAATACAGCATGGGTGTTCCGGTGTTGCCCCAGAGATGGTGCTGGGTGTTCCGGGTGATCCGGCAGGGGAAGAAGCTTTCGATTTCGCAGGTATAGTTTTGCAGATCCGGATCGATCTCCATCAGGTCTTCCGTCTTCAGGGGAATCTCATCCCGGTTCAGAGTATATTCTCTGCCCTCGTAAAGGACGACAGACTGAGGGTGGTGGGTGGATGCTTCAATTTGATTACGGATAGAAATGCTGATAACAGGAAACAGTACCACCCACAGTCCCAGAAACGCGATGACAGCAATGTTGGCCCAGGAGGACATTTTTTCATTTTTCCGCCCAAGGTTTGCGAACCCCCGAACCAGGATAAAAATGAACAAATTGGACAGTGCTGTCAACTGGGATTGCCAGGGCAAGGCGCATACCCAAAGCACATAGACCACCAGCAGAACTGCCAGAAATACCATCATTAGACCGGGAAAACTACGGGTGGGCCGTAAAAATCCGGATTGCGCGTCTTCTTTCGCCCGCTTGTGCCAGATATAGTAGATTGCTAATTCACCCAGCACCATGAGGATTACTATAGTGAAATTGAATGCCGCCAGCCAATGACCAAAACCTATATTGGAATAGAAATTGCCTGTGAAGATAGAACTCCAGCAGAAAAGCGCCATCACGCCTGCAATCACCAACAAGATGATATTGCTGGGCAGCACATTCTGCATCATGGCCCGGTGCAGACTTTCCACCTGGACCACCGGGTCTGAATCCAGGGGTGCCGGGTCAGCCTCCTCGTTGGCGAAAATTTGGAGCTGATACATGGAGGATACCCAGTACCAGCCGGTGCCGGCACACAGTTCTTCCAGTTCCTCCGCCTCAGGCGTCCGGACAGGGGAGAAGCCGTTGCAGTCAATGGGCAGATAAATGGCGGAAAAATGGACCTGCCGGGGCTCGATCTTCCGGAATTTCCAGAACAGGGTGCCACAGAAATCCAGCATCCAGCCCTTAGCGGCCATCTTTTCCAGCCAGCCGGTGATGCCTGTGAAATCGGTGATGGGTCGGTGATTCATGCGATACGTATACTGTGCCATGGGAACCTCCTTTCAGAAGTAGCGGCGGTACAGCTCCGCCTGGGTCTGGATCCGGCGGTACTCCTGTTCCAGCACCGCGAGGCCGTGGTCTGTCAGAATGTAGCTGCGGCGGCGGCCTTCCACCCGGGTCTGCCGGATCATGCCTTCCTCCTGGAACTGGTCCAGCAGGTTGTACAGAGTGCCGGGACCGATCTGTACCGTGCCCTCGGTGATGGTCCGCACCCGTTCCATAATGTCCGTGCCGCAGCATTCTTCTTTCAGGGCCATCAAAATGTAAAACATCTGTTCCGTCAAGGTTTGAAACCGCTGCCGGGGCATAGAACCCACCTCCTAATATCGAATATCGTTATTTACACCGTTACTATAACATCGAATATCGATATTGTCAATATAAAAGAAGCCCGGCGCGAAAACTTTTCGCGCCGGAGCCTTATTCCATAACAAAACGCCAAAGCTTTTCCTGGTCCTCTTGGCTGGCATAGCCGATGCCCACCCGCTTTTCCGCGCGGATCCCGCAGGAGAATCCGTCATCCCCCACCCAAAGGGGACCGGTGAGCACACTGCTTCGGTTCAGTGCCCCGGTAATGCCCAGGGCCTTGGTCAGCTTCCCGGGCCCGTTAGCCTCCACACAGCAGCGGATCAGCACAGCCTGGGGATCGTTTTCCTCTCCGGTGACCAGATTCAGCAGCCAATGGATGCCGTAGCACAGGTAAATGTATACCGTGCCGGCTTCCATGTACATGACCTCGGTCCGTTTGGTCCGGCCCTTGTGGGCGTGGCAGGCGGTATCCGCCTCGCCGCAATAGGCCTCGGTTTCCGAGATCCGCAGAGATTTCCTGCCCTCCGGGGTTTCCAGCACCAGCACCTTGCCCACCAGCTCCCGGGCTGCCTCCAGGCAGGGCCTGCGGAAGAAATCTTCACCCAGCCGGATCATTTTCCGACCTTTTCCAGCAGAGCCTTGTAGGGGGCCAGCATACCTTCGTTCATGGCGTTGCCCATTTTGGCAACCAGCTTGGGGTTGGAGATCAGAGCACCAACGGCGTACATTTTCAGCATCTCCGGCCACTGCTTCTGGGGGAAATCATACTGTCCATGGGCCTTGTAGAATTTGTGGTCCGCCTTCATGAAGCCCTGCATGAGCCAGATCAGATCCCGGAAGATTTTCATTCCGCCAACGCCGTAGAAATTCTGAGGCGGCACATAACGATGCTCCAGGGCGTAGGTCAGCTTCCGGGCCAAAGCGTCGATCTGGGCATCGGTGTCTTTCTCGTCTGTGGCCACACCGGCAAGGAAATTGGTGCCCACCTGGGCCCGGGCTTCCACAATGGTCCGCAGATTCTGCTCCCGGCTGAAATTGCCGCTGATCAAATAGCCCACGGGCATACCAATGGTCACGGTCCGGTGGCCGTTGCAGAAGTTCCGGTCGTCGTACATCTTGAACCGGGCACCCATGGAATGGTCCCGGATGGTGAAGGCGTAGACGATGGAGTCCGCGGTCTGGATTTTGCTGCGGAGATAATCGTCGAATCCGTCCTTGTGGACGCACTTGCCGGACACGGCGCACTTAAAGCAGCCCAGGCAGCCGCCGTTGAAGGGGTACTCCCGGATGTTGACGATCCGGGTCTTCCGGGGCAGCACTGCCCGGAACCGATCGATCATGGACTGAAGCTGGTGGTCCTCCGGGGCGCAGTCGGTGATGATGACCACATCACCGGTCTTGTCGCCGGAATCTTCCGGCACCGTGGCGGGCACCCGGGCAATGGCACCGGGAGCCTGGGGCAGCGGCTCGTAAATATCCTGCTCCACGCTCCAGCACAGGAACCGGAAGAAATCCTCCGCGTCCTTCTGGCCCTTTTCCTTCAGCAGATCGTCCATATCCGCGGACAGGCCGGGGATGCACTTCATGCCCAGATCCTGGCAGTTGTCCTGGACATACCGGTGGGCGGTTACATCGTAAAAATGTTTGGAGGTAGTGATCTGGCTGGCATACTTCCCAGCCAGGTCTACGCCGGATTCCTTCAACAGCTCAAAGAACCGGTGGAGCTGACAGGGCGCAATGAAGGTATACACCGGATAGGAAAACAGCAGCAGGTCCGCGTTTTCCATCGCGGTCCGGGCAGGGGAGAAATCCTTTTCCAGGGATTTGATTTTCTGGCCCACATTCAGCACCTTGAAGTGATGCTCCGGGTGCAGCTTGGCCAAATAATGAACGGTCTGCAGGGTGATGCTGTAATTGCCCTTAGGGCTGCCATTGAGAACCAAAATGTTCATACAGATGCTCCTTTTGACTCTAAAATATTGGATACCGGATCCTGCCTGCCCGGGGTCAGGGCGAAGCCGATGAGCCGGAACAGTGAGCCGATGTTGCAGGTGATGCTTTGCAGCGGCTCCGGAGTGTGAAAATACAGATCCTCCCGGCAGCCGCTGTCCGGGGCCAGATCTCCCAGACTTCCCTCATAATGGAGCCGGGGCATCAGATGGTCGCTGAGTTTTTGGATGGTTTTGAACCGGGTTCCCAGGAGCCTGTTGGCAAAGCCCAGGCAGGTATAGGCTCCGGTAATGGGAAAATCCACCCCAAAGCTCAGGGTCACCAGGGCGAACAGATTGTACCGCAGGCCGGGGTCCTGGGTCCCGGCCAGGGCGAAGAGGGCTTCCAGCCGCCGATACCGCTCCGGACTCACATCCACGGCAAAGATCCGCACATCGATCTGTTCTCCCTTTGCCAGAAACCGTTCCACAGGCTCCCGGATGAATCCGCCGTACAGGGGCGTGGCCTTCTGATACCGGGCGAAGGAAACCCAGTTGCGGAAGGTGGGATCCAGGGTTACGGATACATGATTGTATGGAAATCCGGTGACCTTTCGGATCAGCTTTCCCACGCCTGTATCCGTCCGGGAGATCATAATGTACAGCTTGCTCTGATTATCCATGGAATCCCTTCTTTCCGGGCTGTTTCGTTCATTATACCATTGGCCTTTCCCGAATGCAAGACAGATTCCGCCCGGAAAAGCATAGGCTTTTCCGGGCGGTGCATTCAGTTGACAGGTTTATCTTCTGTGATCGAAACAATGAGCGGTTTGAGAATGTCGTTTACGGAGTGGCTTGTCCCACTGTAGTCCACTACATAGATTACAACCCAACTGCGTCCGGTGCGGCCCCAGGCCAGGTACATGGTTTGCTCGGACCAGGTGCGGACGACGATGGTGTTGTATTTCCAGATCATGATATCGGAGGCATAGGATTTCAAAATACCGGAATCCTCCAACGGCGAGATGAAATCGGATACAACGGATTGCACGATGCTCCGCTTATCCTGATCCGGGTACAGGTGAATCTCCGCGTAGCGCTCCTCTACGTCATTGCCCAGATACAGGCTGTTGTAATCCCATTCCCATGCTTCCCAGCCGTCCGGCATATCTACCCGAACAGCACTGCCCAAATCCACCAGCAAAAAGCTGCCGTCCTCCTGAAGCGGGTCGTGCTCGTACAGGACCAGGTATTCAAAGGCCTCCTGAGGTACTTCGGGAACCTCCACCGGATCGAAACCGAAGTCCTTCAAGAGCAGCCGGAAGGTGGAGAATTGGACCCCCATGGACTGGTCAGCGGTGGGCTGGGCGGTCATGCTCAGCTCGATGCCGGGCAGCCCGGAGCCTTCGGGAATCAGCTCGTTGATCATGTCGTCGATGCCCAGGAAATCCAGCTCCATCTGGACCGGAAGCCAGGTTTCCGCATCCACGTACACGGCAATCTCCACCCGGGCACCTTCCGCAGGATCTTCTTCCGTGCTGCTCAGGGGCATAATACCGCTTCCTGTGATTGGCTTGATAAATTTGGACACAAAGTCCTCGTCCAGTGTCATCCGCAGCAAATAACACTCACGTTGGTCCAAGCTGACGGTCTGCTCATCCAGGGTACACGCAGGCAGTTCCATGGGTTCGCTGCTGCCGTCTCCGGTCTGGTCAGAATCCTCCAGCTCCACCCGCTGCCACATATGCATGCTGGGAGAATAAAGGTAACAGACGTTTTTGCCATCCTCAGAGACGAAGTAGAGGTTGGCTTGTTCGACCTGCTGCTGTCCCATGGAATCCAAGGACATGGTCATTTCCATGAACATATTCATGGGCTCCTGATTCATCAAAATGTCCACATTGAGATCCATGCCCATGTCCACGGAGAACCGGAATCCGTCAGCTTTGACGCTCATGGTCATGTCCATATCCAGGTCCGCATGAAACTGGTGGGGCGTTCGGCCGTCGATGGCCTCCTTCATCTTTTCCAGGACTGTCTCAGCAGTCAACGGTGGATCCGTAGGCGGTGGCGTGGGGTCTGTGGGCGGCAGGGTAGGCGGATCCGTCGGAGGATCAGTAGGTGCGGGCGATACAAAGCAGCCGCCCAGACTCAGGGCAAGCATCAGCACACACATAGCCAGGGCAATCCAGCGGATTTTCGTCATTAAGATCCATCCCTTCTCTTTTTTCTTCAGTATACCATGGAAAGCACCGGCAGGCAAGACAAAAATATCCGGTCCACGCACAATTGTACGCGGACCGGATGGCTATATCACATTGCAGTGGGTGATGCCGTAGTAGCGGAATACTTCCAGGGCATCCTTGTCGATCCGCTCACCGCAGACCACAATGGGCACCGCCGGAGGACACCCCACGGTGGCGGCTTGCAGGACCCGGCCCACGCATTCCTCCACAGGCAGGGAAATGCCGGGGGACAGGGCGGCTTCCCGAATGGACAGCACCCGTGCGGGACGATGGATCATGGGCGGCACTGACCGGACAGCTGCCCGCCTCGGAAGCGCCATCAGCACATCCATTAGCCGCTGAATGTCCGCTTCCGGAATTGCGGGGGTAAACATCAGCACCACAAAATCCGGATCGGAAAATTCACATTCTATGCCGTTTTCCCGCAGACACTCAGCAAGCTCAATGCCGGAATAACCGTAATTCCGGGGGTAAATGGTCAGCTTCAGTGGTTCATTGCCCAAATCCGCGTTCAATCCGTGACTTGTAAGTGCCTGGCGGCAGCCGGATACACGGCGGGAAAGGGCTGCAAGCCCGGAAATATACTCCGAATCTGCCAGAAGCTGGTTGGCCGCATCAAGGGACTGTAAAATCAGATACGAGGGGCTTGTGGAACCGAACAGGGCCAAAGCATTCTTCGCCTGCTCCCGTAAACAAACCGGAGCAAAGGACGAAACATGCAGATAAGCGCCGCCGGTCAGCACAGGCAGGGTCTTGTGGGCAGAGTCACAGCACAGGTCCGCTCCCAAATCTATGGGATGGCGGGAATTTGGCAGAAATTTCAGGTACGCGCCATGGGCATTATCCACAACCAGCAGCACACCGTGGTGGTGACAGATTGCCACAAGCTGATCCACATACAACACATTTCCCAGATAGTCCGGGGAGGTAATATAAACCGCCACGGGCAGGGTTTCGCATTCTGAGAAATACCGTTCCAGTTTATCTGCGTTAATGTCACAGCACAGATATGCTTCCCCATCATTGGGGTACAGCCAATCTACTTCTATATCCAACAGAGCCGCTGCGCTGAGGAAAGTCTTGTGGACATTTCTGCCGGCTGCGATCAGAGGACGCTGTATGCCTTTCTGCCGGGCATACATGGTTACCAGGTACAGCATGGCCCGGATGCATTGGGAAGAACCCTCGGTGGAGTAAAAGGTAGGACAACCGAAAAGCGAACTGGCGTTTTCCTCGCTTTCCCGGATGATGCCGGATGCCTCATACAGGCTGTCCGCCCCGTTGATCTCCGTAATGTCCAGGCTTTCCACACCCAGGGGACCAAGCCCCTTGTGTCCGGGCATATGAAGCCGCACCGCACCGGAATCCCGGTACTGCCGGACGAAATCCACAATGGGGGTGTTCATCGGTTGTCACCCAGAGCCCGGGCGATGGCCACCATGATGGCGCATTCCATCCGCTTACGGAACAGGCGGCAACCCTTTTCGTAAACGCCGGTGACGGAGCCGGTGGAGTGGTAGGCGTTGGCGGCACAGCCGCCGGAGCAGTAGAGCCGAGCCCAGCAGTCCCGGCATTCCTCGTGGGCATAGACATTGCAGGCGGCAAATTCCGCCTGGATGGCATGGTTGGTCACACCGGTCCAAATGTCACCCAGCTTGAACTTTTCCTCGCCGACAAACTGGTGGCAGGGATACAGGTCACCCCAGGGGGTAACAGCCATGTACTCGGTGCCGCTGCCGCATCCGGAGATGCGCTTGTAGATGCAGGGTCCGCCGGTCAGATCGATCATGTAATGGTAGAAGGTGAAGGGCTTGCCTTCCTTGTCCCGCTGCAGCATCAGCTCCGCCAGCTTTTCGTACTGGTCCATGACGACAACCAGATCCTCTTCCGTAAGTTCGGAAGGGTCACCGGGAGCGCATACCACGGGCTCCATGCTCAGCTCGCTGAAGCCCAGGTCCAGCATCTGCTGAATGTCCTTCAGGAAATCGGGGTTGGCATGGGTGAAGGTGCCCCGCATATAGTAGCCCTTGCCTTCCCGGGCTTCTACAAACTTCTGGAATTTGGGCACGATGCGCTCCCAGCTTCCCTTGCCGGCGTAGTCCACCCGGTAGCGGTCGTGGACCTCTTTCCGCCCGTCCAGACTCAGCACCACATTGTGGCACTCCCGGTTGGCGAATTCGATGACGTCATCATCCACCAGAACGCCGTTGGTGGTCAGGGTGAAGCGGAAATTCTTGCCCTTCTCCTTTTCGATGGACCGGGCGTAGGCCACCAGATCCTTCACCACCTGGAAGTTCATCAGAGGCTCACCGCCGAAGAAGTCCACTTCCAGATTCCGCCGGGTTCCGGAATTCTCGATGAGGAAATCCAGGGCCCGTTTGCCCACTTCGAAGCTCATGACTGCCCGGTCGCCATGGTATTTGCCCTGGCTGGCGAAGCAGTAGGAGCAGTTCAGGTTGCAGGTGTGGGCGATGTGCAGGCACAGGGCCTTCACCACCCCGGCAGTCTTCTGCTTCAGCTTGCCGGCCATGGGCTCGAAGGTATCCGGGGCGAAGAGCTTGCCCGCTTCCTTCAGGCTCACCACCTGGGCATAGCATTCTTCCAGATCGGCGGCAGTAATGTCTTCCCGTCCGGCGAACTTTTCTGCCACGGCAGCCAGGATTTCTTCCTTGCTGTGGTCTTCAAACATGGCGATGATCTCATAGGCGACCTCGTCCACCACATGGACCGCGCCGGAGCAAACGTCCAGGACGATGTTGTAGCCGCCCTGCTTGTACTGATGAATCATAATCTATCTCCTATCCATGAAAAAATGCCGCCGTTGGACGGCGGCATTTCGGTATGTGCAATTACTTCTCGCACTGCTGGTTGGCAATACCGCAGCTGGTCTTGCAGGCAGACTGGCAGGAAGTCTGGCATTCGCCGCAACCGCCATTCTTCGCGCTCTCACACAGATTGCGGGTCTCGATGGTCTTAATGTGCTCCATAGATGGCACCTCCACAAAAAATGTTCGTATAAATGTTACCATATCCGCGGCCCAAAGTCAAGAACAGGGGCAGGGAAATTGGAGATTATTTTCTTTTGCGAAGATACCGCTGGATCAGGGAGACGATCAGCCAGACCAGTGCCTGGGCGACAATGGCGAATGGCATCAGGATCGCATTCAACACCTGGTCAGATACTCTAATAAAGGATCCTCCCATATAATAATAGGTTGCGAGATCCTCTAACAGGGGAGTATAGAACAGAAATGCCGTAATGAAGTTGACCAGCCAAAACAGACTCGTCAGAATTATGGGAATGGACTTAATCCGTCCGGATTTGGCAAACAGGCACACTGCAAGCTGAAGCAAGGCTGGGATGGCGGAAAAATACAGAATGATACGAACACAAGTTACCCAATCAGGCATAATGGACCTCCTCGTTGCGATGATTATTGAAGTTCGGCCTCATGAATGGCTGTAGGTGGAAACTCGACTCCATCAAGAATGCATAGGAATGAGCCTTCTTTACAAGAAAAATATATCACATTTTAGAACAAGTGTCTATTGATAATATACACAACGAAAATAGTTGTTTTTTTATATCGTAAAACTGTTGCATTTTTGCGGTAAAATTCGTTTATATAAATAGTACCCCTGCGCCTGTGGTGGATACCGCAAGCGCAGGGGGCATTGATTACATCTGAGTCGCCAGCTCGCTGGTTTCCTTCCGCTTCTTCTCCCGGAGCTTTTCCTCCGGCTTGGCATAGCCCAGGGTGATGACCAGCCGGACAGGGAATTCGATGCCGCAGATATTCCGAATCTTCTCGTCATCGAACCAGCCCAGAATGCAGGTCCCCAGGCCCTGGGCGGCGGCTTCCGCCGTCAGGTAAGCCGCGGCGATGCCGATGTCGATGGACCGGTAATCGTTACCCTTCACCCGGGCACCCATAGCCGCGGATTTTACATAGGGCATTTCGGAAATCACGATCAGCACCGGAGCCTGCAGGGCGAATTTGTTCATGCCCAATCCGCCGCAGGCCTTGGCCACGGCTTTGGCCGTTTCCCCGGTGCATACGGTAAAGTGATAAGGCTGACCGTTGCAGGCCGAGGGTGCCAGCCGTCCGGCCTCCAGAATGACCTCAAGCTTTTCCTGCTCCACAGCCGTGCTTTCCTCATAGGCCCGGCAGGACTGCCGTGCTTTTGCAATTTCCATGAAATTCATACCGAATCCTCCTTGATGTTTTCTTCAGGCAACCTCTAAAAACTACTTTTTGATGATTTGAGCGAGAGTTTTTGTCTCAAATTGAGTTGCGGAAATTCCGGAATACTTTGTGTATTGCGGGATTTCCGCAACGAAAAGTTGGGGCAAAAGATCCGGTCAAATCGCAAAGGGGGAGTTTTTAGAGGTTGCCTTCATTATACCCGCTATGAAAATCTCTGTCAACGGAAAAGGAGCCGCCCAACCGGACGGCTCCATAA
Source organism: Oscillospiraceae bacterium (assembly GCA_017501695.1). Classification (GTDB taxonomy): domain Bacteria; phylum Bacillota; class Clostridia; order Oscillospirales; family Oscillospiraceae; genus Faecousia. The sequence continues at coordinate 2,906 of JAFVWL010000129.1, read as the reverse complement.
ATGTTTATTCTGCGGGAGTCAGGGCATCCACCATGGCCTGAAGCTGCAGGGTGGGATCCTCCGCCAGGCTGTAGTCCATAATGTAAACCAGCAGGCAGCCATCATTGGATTCTACCCAGGCGAAATAGGTCCGCACACCCTGGCCGACCACTTCTCTGGTCTCATAGCCCTCGATGGCAGGGCCTTCACCGTGGGAGACATACAGCTCCGCACCCTTCAGGCCGTCCACATCGGACTGCATCATTTCCTGCATATCCTCGCCGGTTTCACCTTCCAGGTACATGTAGTAAACCGTAACCGCGGAATCCGGGGAGGTGAGGATCAGGGCGGTGTTGCCCAGGGGCTCGCCCCGCCAGCCGGCAGGTGCCGTCACATTGTAAGTAACATCACCGCAGACCAGGGGGTAGGTGCCGCCGCCGGCCAGATAGTCATAGGCCTCCTGGGGCACTTCGGGAACCTCCACAGGACCGTAGCCGAAGCTTACCACCACGTTGGTCATGGTGCTGTCGATCTTGCCGTCCGTTCCGGTATCGCCCAGAGCACTTTCCGCCATGGCAGCGGTCATCACGTCAGCAAAGGCAGCCATATCCACTTCGATCTTCAGGATCCGGTAGGTCTGAGTGTCCACATAAAGTACGCAGGGGAACTTGGCATCAGTGGTATCCGCACCCTCCAGGCCGGACAGACCTTCTTCCATGCTCTCACCCATTTCGGGGATGTTTTCCACCCGCAGAACATAGACCTCCACATCCTCCAGCATCTGGGTCTGCTCATCCAGAGTCACACCCTCGTAGGAGGTGGTTGCGGAAAGATCCTTCCAGGGGCTGTCCAGTTCCTCGTCCAGCTCCGTACGAAGCCAGCCGTCGGTCATGCCCATGTAGGTGTACTCTACCAAGGCACCCTCTTCCATGAGCGTATAGGTTTCCACGACCTGATCCATAGACATACCCATCATGGTCATGGAGGTGGTGTTCTTCTCGTAAGAGGTCTGCTTCTCGGGGTCGCAAAGGCTTTCCATATCCATGCCGATCTTCATGTCCAGTTCCATGTTCATGCCGTTCTGCTTAATGGCAATGTTCATTTCCATAGCGAAGCTCATGGTGTACTGGGTGGGACCCTGATCGGAGTCCGCGTTTTTCATCAGCTCGATCAGCGCGTCAGCGGTCATGGGAGGATCCGTCGGGGGGTCCGTAGGAGGATCCGTGGGAGGGTCAGTAGGGGGATCCGTGGGAGGTGCCGTGGGGGGATCGGTAGGAGGATCCGTGGGGTCCGGTCCGCCGCAGGCGGCCAGGGACAGAACCATGACCAGGGCCAGCAGGATCGCCAGGTATTTCTTCATAAGTGTCATCCTTTCTGTTTTGGATTATGGCTACACTATAGCATATGCCGGGATCAATTTCAAGTTTTTCATCCGGGAAGAATCTTTCTTGCATTTCGGTTGGAAAATGATATAATAAAAGAAAAACAACAGGAGGTTCAACACTATGGCGCTTCATGTTATGGATGAGGCCAACCGCTGCCTGGGCTGCAAAAAGCCCCAGTGCCAGGCCGGCTGTCCCATCAAGACTCCCATCCCCGAGGTAATCAGGCTTCTGAAGGAAAATAAGCTGGACGAGGCCGGCTGGATGCTCTTTGAGAACAATCCCCTTACTACGGTCTGCAGCCTGATCTGCAACCACGAGAACCAGTGCGAGGGTCATTGTGTACTGGGCCGCAAGGGTGCCCCCGTCCACTTCTCCGTCATTGAAAACTATATTTCCAGCACCTATGCCTCCAAGATGACCAAGGGCCCTGCCCCATCCAACGGCATGAAGGTGGCCATCGTGGGTTCCGGTCCCGCGGGCCTGACCATCGCCATTTTGATGGCCCGGTACGGCTATCAGGTCACCATTTTTGAGAGCAAGGAACATATCGGCGGCATCCTCCGCTACGGCATCCCCGAATTCCGTCTGCCCAAGGCAACCCTGGACGATATCCAGTACCGCCATCTGGAAATGAAGGGCATCAAGATCCGCCCCAATACCCGTATTGGCGACGCCATTGGTGTGGACGAGCTGTTCCGGGACGGCTACAAGGCAATTTTCATTGGCACCGGCGTGTGGAAGGCCAATACCCTGGGCATCAAGGGCGAGAGCTTCGGCAACGTCCACTATGCCATCAACTACCTGAACAACCCCGATTGCTACAAGCTGGGCAACAGAGTGGCAGTCATCGGTGTGGGCAACGCTGCCATGGATGTGGCCCGTACCGCCATGCGCAACGGCTCCCACGATGTAACCTGCTTCTCCCTCAGTGACCAGGTGGCGGCATCCCAGTATGAGTTCAGCTATGCCCAACTGGAGGGTGTGAAGTTCGAGTATTTCCGTAAGCCTGTGGAAATCGTGGATGAGGGCATCATTTTCCGCTCCATGGAGTATGATGCCGAGGGCAAGCTGGTGGAGATCCCGGACAGTGACACCCTGTTCCCTGCGGATTCCGTCATCATCTCTATCAGCCAGGGCCCCCAGAATACCATCACCTCCACTACCACCGGCCTGGCCGCTACCTCCCGGGGCCTGCTTCAGGCCGACGAGAAGGGTCACACCAGCCGCCCCGGTATCTTCGCCTCCGGCGACGCGGTCAACGGTGCCCGCACCGTGGTGGAAGCCGTGGCCCACAGTAAGGTCGTGGCCGAAGCCATGCACCAGTACATCCAGAGCCTGACTAAGGAAGAATAAACCTCAAAAGTCCGGCCCCACGGCCGGACTTTATCATATGAGAGCATGAAAATTGTAGTTTAGCGTAATATGTCCGCGTAGGGGGCGACCCTTGCGGTCGCCCGGCGGCGAAGCCGCCTCGGCCCCCGCTTTTCAAGAGGGGGCTGGCAAAAATCGGCTCTTCGGAACCGATTTTTGACTGGGGGAGTT
>JAFVWL010000128.1 GCA_017501695.1 Oscillospiraceae bacterium | reverse complement strand
GGGGGGAGAAAAAAGAACTCCCCCAGTCAAAAATCGGTTCCGAAGAGCCGATTTTTGCCAGCCCCCTCTTGAAAAGCGGGGGCCGAGGCGGCTTCGCCGCCGGGCGACCGCAAGGGTCGTCCCTACGCGGACATATTACGCTAAACTACAATTTCCCTTACCAAATCCAAGGAGGAAATTCCTATGTCCATTGTAAAATTTTACCGGGGGGACCCGGCCAATACGCCCAAGACCACCATGGGTGCCCGTCTGGGCTCCAATGCCATTCTGACCTGGAACGGAAAGTTGCTGCTGGAGAAGCGGCGGGACGGAGATGTCTGGGGCCTGGTAGGCGGCGGGGTCAAGAACTGGGAGACGGAGCCCCAGGCTATGGCCCGGGAGGTCTACGAGGAGCTGGGCATCCGAATTCCCAAGGAAAAGTTTCAAAAGCTTGCGGTATACGGTGAACCAGGCCGGGTGGCAGCCTACTGCGACGGCAGTGTATGGCGGATGGTCATCGTGGTCTTCGGCTACGATTTTCCGGAGGAGCCCAGACTCCGGGTCAGCTCCGAATCCAGGGAGCTTCGTTTCTTTAGTAAGGAAGAACTGAAGAATATTGAGGTGGTCATAACCCACAGCGATATCGTTGAGGATTGGTTCCTGAACCGCTGAATTGTAAATGAATATTCAAATTTTGAAAAAATACTTGTATATTCATAAATAATATGCTATTATACACTTTGACGGTGCAGTATCCTAGTCGAAACGCCATCTTCCAGGTAGGGCCTAAAAATCCTATGAAGGGCACATCGATGAAGTCCCTGGTGTCTGCTTTTTACGCCCAGTTTAGGGTGGGTGCTGGGGGTTAAGGATCCCGGGCGCGCTCCAATGGCATGGAGCATACGACCCGGCTTCCGTGGAGACCGGAAGCTTGTGCGACGACGGCATAAGCCCCTTGTCAGGGGTCCGATCGCGTACGAATCCGGTATGAACCTGCAAGGCGGTGCACAGAATCGTGTGCTGCGTGCAGTGTAGCCTGCCTTGAGTGAACATGCTGGGGAAGGGAGAACAGGCGTATGGGAGATATGGCCATATCTCTTTACGTTATCGCTCCCGGAAACCATGTTTGCAAAAGAGGCTAAGACTATGGTTTGTTTCGCGGTAGAAAATACCTAGGCTGTCGTAACTGGGCAGACAGGGGATTACAGTACGGACTAAGTGGCAATCGGGTACTCAATTTGGCAACACTTGAGCGGATGGATCAAATGGAAACGGCCTGCACGGCAACGGCAGGTTACATCCGGTGAAAAACAACCCGACCTAAGCCGTAAGATTTATCCTGTCTGCTGCCGTCATTATTAGAAAATCAGACAAGGAGAATGTGTCGTGTCAAAAGCAGATCCGGAAGCCAGTAAACGGGAGAAGAACAAGAATACCAGGTGGGTCATCACCATCTTTTTCGTAACCATGTTCGTCTCCGGCTCCATTAGCCTGCTGTCCGATGCCCTGATGTCCAACAGCGGCATTTTTGTGGCGTTTTTGATTCTTTTGGCCATTATTCTCGTTGGCATTGTCTTCGACATTATCGGCATGGCCGTGGCCACCGCTGAAGAAAAACCCTTTCATGCCATGGCAGCCCGAAAGGTACCCGGCGCTAAGGAAGCCATTAAGCTTTTGCGCAACGCCGAGCGTGTCAGCTCCATCTGCAACGATGTGGTGGGCGATATCTGCGGCGTTGTCTCCGGCTCCGCATCGGCTACCATCGCCGCCCAGGTGCTGCAGAATTTTGAGTTCACCTGGCCCCAGATCGTATCCCTGTTTATGTCCGCTCTGGCGGCAGGCCTTACCGTTGGCGGCAAGGCCATCGGCAAGACCTTCGCGGTCAACTCCTGTACGGAGATCATCTACTGGGTGGGCCAGCTCATTTGCTGGTTCCATGAACTGCCGAAAATGTTCGGTGGGAAGAAAAAGAAAAGTTAGGTTGTGAAGCCTTTGGCTATCTTGCAGAGCATTCAGGGCCAGGAGGACCTGCGTCGCCTGTCCAAGGCGGAGCGGGAAGTCCTGTGCGCCGAAATCCGGGAATTCCTGGTGAACCATATTGCCGAAACCGGAGGCCACCTGGCCTCCAATTTGGGCGTTGTGGAGCTTTCCGTGGCTCTGGAAACTGTTTACAATACAAAGCGTGACCGCCTGGTTTTTGATGTGGGTCATCAGTCTTATGTCCATAAGCTGCTGACCGGCCGCCAGGCGGATTTTGCCCGTTTGCGGCAATTCGGCGGCATCGCCGGATTCCCCAAGCCCGGCGAGAGCGAGACCGATGCCTTTGTGGCCGGTCATGCCTCCAGCTCCGTTTCCATCGCACTGGGTATGGCCCGGGCCAGAACCCTTATGAACGAGGATTACCACGTAGTCACGGTGCTGGGTGACGGTGCCGCCACCGGCGGCATGGTCTACGAGGGACTGAACGATGCGGCTGAAAGCGGAGAACCCATGGTGGTGATCCTCAACGACAACGAGATGTCCATCGACCGGAATGTGGGCGGATTTGCCCGCCATCTGTCCCGGCTGCGGACCACGGACCGGTATCTGGGCATGAAGGCCTGGTATCGGGATACCATCCGCAAGCTTCCCGGGGGCAAGACCATTTACCGGGTGACCCGGAATATGAAGGATTGGGTCAAGCGGTCCCTGATTCCCACTACGATTTTTGAAAATATGGGCTTTGCTTATTTGGGCCCTGTGGACGGTCACGATGTTTCGGAGCTGATTTCTCTGCTCCGGGTGGCAAGGGATATGAACCGTCCGACTCTGGTCCATGTGGTTACCCGCAAGGGCATGGGCTACGCCCCGGCGGAGCAGGACCCTGCCAAGTTCCACGGCATCGGGAAGTTTGATCCCGTTACCGGCCGCACTGCCGGTGCCGGAAAGCTTACCTTTTCCCAGGCTTTCGGCGATACCGTGACGGAGCTGGCAGCGGAGGACAGCCGGGTTTGCGCCATTACGGCGGCCATGCCCGGCGGAACAGGCCTGATGCATTTCAAAGAAAAATTTCCAAAACGGCTGTTTGATGTGGGCATTGCCGAGGAACACGCGGTGTCCATGGCCGGAGGCCTTGCCAAACAGGGCATGATTCCGGTGGTCGCCATTTATTCCACGTTCCTTCAGCGCGGTTACGATCAGATTTTGCAGGATACGGCCCTTCTGGGTCTGCACACGGTGTTTGCCGTGGACCGGGCCGGACTGGTGGGGGAGGACGGCGAGACACATCATGGCGTGTTTGATGTGGGTTATTTGGGCCATGTGCCCGGGATGACCGTTCTGGCTCCCGCAAGCTGTGCGGAGCTTTCTCAAATGCTTCGCTGGGCGGTTCTTGAGCATCAGGGTCCGGTTGCTGTCCGGTATCCCCGGGGCGGGGACCGGGGCTTTGGGGATTCCCTGTGGGATCCGGATGCTCCGGTGGTTACCCACTGTCCCGGCCGGGACCTGGCCATTGTTACCTACGGCACCCTGGTAAACAATGCTCTGGAAGCCGCTAAGCGCCTTGCGCGGCAGGATGTGAATGTATCCGTAATCCGGCTGACCCGGATCGCCCCGCTGCCTGTGGAAGCTCTGGCGAAGGCCCTGGCAGGCTTCCGCTATGTGCTGGTGGTGGAGGAAACCGCTGCCGGCGCGGGCATTCATGAAAAGCTGGCCTGGGAGCTTCGACTGCTCTGCCCCCATTGCCGGGTGGATGCCCTGGATCTGGGCAAGAGTTTTGTGACCCATGGCAGCATGGATACCCTGTACCGGCATTACGGACTGGATGCCGCGTCTGTTGCAGAAAAAATTCAGGAGGTACTGTCCAATGAAAATTAAAAAGAGACTGGATGTGCTTCTAACCGAGCGTCTGTATGCCGAGACCCGGACCAAGGCTCAGGCCATCATTATGAGCGGCAATGTCTACGTAAACGGACAGAAGGCGGATAAGCCCGGAATGTCCTTTGAAGAGACGGTGGATATTGAAGTCCGGGGCGCGGTCTGTCCCTATGTGAGCCGGGGCGGCTTGAAGCTGGAAAAAGCCCTGCGGGATTTTGGTGTGGACGTGACCGGCTTTGTCTGCAGTGATTCCGGCACCTCCACCGGAGGCTTTACGGACTGCCTGCTGCAGCAGGGTGCCAGTAAGGTTTTTGCCATCGATGTGGGCTACGGTCAACTGGACTGGAAGATCCGCAGCGATCCCCGGGTTGTGGTCATGGAGCGGACCAATGTGCGCTATGTGACTCCGGAGCAATTGGGGGAGCCGCTGGATCTTTCCGTCATCGATGTGAGTTTTATTTCTCTGAACATTGTTCTGCCTGTGATCAAGACCTTCCTGAAGCCGGAATCCGGCCAGGTCCTGTGCCTGATCAAGCCCCAGTTTGAAGCGGGAAAGGAAAAGGTGGGCAAGAAGGGTGTGGTCCGGGAACCGGAGACACATAAGGAAGTGCTGGATAATTTCGTTGCTCTGGCGGATAAGCTGGGCTTTGCCATTCTGGGTCTTACCTTCTCTCCGGTCAAGGGACCGGAAGGCAATATCGAATTCCTGGGTCATCTGACACTGGCTGACCGGCCCGGCATCCGTCCGGATACCGGTGCTGTAGTCGCTCAGGCCCACGAAACGCTGAAGGGGTGAGTCTATGAAAAAAGTGATTTTAACACCGAACCCCTACCGGGATAAGGATTTTTCAACCGTCCGGGAAGCCATGCGGATCCTGCGGGACAGCGGGGTGGAGGTGCGGCTGTGCCTGCCCTTTGAGGTGGACCGGACCTATGAGCTGCCCAGGGACTTGCGTTTTTACCGGCTGGACCGGGAATTGCCCACCGCATCCATGGTGATCTGCTTCGGTGGTGACGGAACCATTCTGCATATGGCGAAAGCCGCCACACGTCAGGGAATCCCCATTCTTGGTGTCAATATCGGCACTATGGGATTTATGGCGGAGCTGGAGAGCACGGAACTCCAGCAGCTCAAGCGGATCGCTATGGGAGACTATACCATTGACGAGCGAATGATGCTGGACGTGACGGTCCACAGGGACCGGGATATCATTTTCCATGACATCGGTCTGAACGATGTGGTGATCACAAAGGGGGCCATTGCCCGGATCGTCCATCTGAATGTGGACTGCGACGGCGTTCAGGCTATGGAGTGCGGCGGTGACGGTGTTATTGTGGCAACTCCCACGGGCTCCACGGCTTACAGTCTGTCCGCCGGCGGTCCCATTGTGGAGCCGGAAGCCCGGAACATTATCATCACGCCTATCTGCGCCCATATGGTGGGCAGCCGATGCATCGTTACCTCCGAAAAGCGGGTCATTACGGTGTCTCTGACCAGGAATGCCCGGCGGAATGCCTTCCTGTCCGTAGATGGGGGCAAGGCGCTTCGGATGAATCTGGGAGATGTGGCCACCATCAAAAAATCCAATCTGACCACCAAGCTGGTTCGTCTTCAGGACCGGAGCTTCTTTGACGTGGTCAACACCAAATTCAAGAATAGCTGAGGGGAATGGGTATGAAGAGTCAAAGACAAGCCAAGATCATGGAGATCATTTCTACACGAAATGTGGAGACCCAGGAGCAACTTTTGGATGCCCTGCGGGAAGCGGGCTTCCACAGCACACAGGCGACCATTTCCCGGGATATTAAGGAACTGCGGATCGTCAAGGAATTGACGAATTTCGGCATTTACCGCTACACCACCTCTCAGGGAGAGGTTTCCGGCACCTTTTCCGCCCGGATGAACACGATTTTCCGGGAATGTGTCACCGGGTACGACTATGCCCAGAACCTTGTGGTGATCCACACTCTGCCCGGTCTGGCATCCGCTGCCGGATCTGCCATTGACGGTATGAACATGAGTGTGGTGCTGGGTACCATCGCCGGTGACGATACCGTGTTTGTGGTTATGCGGGACAGCAATGCCGCTGCGGCGTTCTGCGGTGAGATCAAGAATCTGATCGGCTGAGAAAGGGGGATTTCCTGTGCTGAGCCTTTTGCATATTGAAAATATTGCCGTCATCGAGCGGGCGGATATTTCCTTTGACCGGGGCTTCAATGTCCTGACCGGTGAAACCGGCGCAGGCAAATCCATTGTTATTGACGCCATTTCCGCCATTCTTGGCGAGCGGGCTTACCGGGATATGATTCGTACCGGCACCACCAAGGCCTCCGTCCGGGCGGTGTTTACGGATGTGCCGGAGCTGAGCTGGTTCGCGGAGAATGGGGTAGAGTACGACCCGGAAACCATCATCCAGCGGGAGGTCCATCTGGACGGTAAAAATGTCTGCCGGGTCAACGGAAGTCTGGTAACGGTTTCTATTTTGCGCAAGCTGGGCATCCAGCTTATCAATATTCACGGACAACACGACAGCGCTTCTTTGTTTGATGAAGCCAATCATTTGACCTATCTGGATGCATTTGCGGACCATGAGGAACTGCTGTCTGGATATTCCGAAAAGTATTCGGAGGTTGTCCGGCTTCGCCGGGAGATCGACAGCCTGACCATGGACGAGGGCGAGAAGCTCCGCCGAATGGAAACACTGAAGTATCAGATCGAGGAAATCTCCCGGGCCAATCTGGAACCCGGGGAGGATGAAGCTCTGGAGGCCCGGCGGAAGCTTCTGCAGAACGCGGAAAAACTGAGCAACGGCATTGAGACCGCGGTGGAATGTCTGTACGGCGGTGAGGATTCCGACGGCGCAGCCAGCCTGCTGGCCCAGGCGGAACGGGAGCTGGCCCGGCTGGGCCGGTTTACCGATGCCTTTGCGGCCCTCCATGAACGGGTGACGGACCTGATGTACCAGGTCCAGGATGTGGCGGAGGAAGTTGTTTCCGCCCGGGATGACCTGAGCTACTCTGCGGACGAGCTGGAAAATATCGAAGCCCGGCTGGATGTGATCCACCGGCTGCGGCGGAAATACGGTGTCACCTGTGCCGATATTCTGGACTATCTGGAAAAGGCCAAGCAGGAGCTGGATGCCATGGAATTCTCCGATGACCATCTGGAACGGCTGAAAAAGAAGCTGAAAGCAGCGGAAAAAGCGGCCTGGGACAGTGCCCTGGCTCTGCGGAAGAACCGGATGGAGACTTCCCGGAAGCTGTCGGAGCGGATCCTGACGGAGCTGACTCAGTTGGATATGCCCCGGGTGCAGTTTGAATGTGCCTTTACGGAGCTGGAGCTGACTCCCAACGGTGCCGACGCGGTGGCTTTCTATATGTCCGCCAATGCCGGTGAGGCTCTGAAGCCCATGAGCAAGGTGGCCTCCGGCGGTGAGCTGGCCCGAATCATGCTGGCCATGAAGAATGTGCTGGCGGAGAAGGACCAGGTGAATACCCTGATCTTCGACGAGGTGGACACCGGCGTTTCCGGCCGGGCGGCTCAGAAGGTGGCGGAAAAGCTCCGCAGTGTGGCCGCTCATAAGCAGGTACTCTGCGTGACCCATCTGCCCCAGATGGCGGCTCTGGCCCATACCCATCTGCTGATTGCCAAGAGCGAACGGGAAGGCCGGACCTATACCACCGTGACCCCTCTGGACCTGGAGGGCCGAAAGAAAGAGCTGGCCCGGATCATCGGCGGTGCCAATATTACCGAAACCACCCTCAAGAGCGCGGAAGAGATGCTGAAAGGTTGAATTATGATACTGTTGCGAGCCGGAGGATTCTTCCGGCTCGCAAAAATATTGTCGAAACCTGTAACTTTTTCCCTCCCGATTTCGAGTAGATAGGTGAAAAGACCTTTGGAGGTGAGTGTAAATGCTGGACCGTGATATTGTGGCACTGTACTGGAAACGCAGCCAGGAGGCCATCGCGGAAACACAAAAGAAGTACGGCAAATACTGCCTTTCCATCGCTAAGAACATCCTGTCGATTCTGGAGGATGCACAGGAATGTGTCAATGATACATACCTGGCCGCCTGGGATGCCATGCCGCCCCACAGACCGAAAATCCTGTCCACATTTCTGGGAAAATTGACCCGCCGCATCTCCATTGATAGATGGCGGAGCCTCAGTGCCCAGAAACGGGGCGGCGACACCGTGACCCTGGCTCTGGAAGAACTGGGGGAGTGTATCGCATCTGACTCTGACCCGCAAAAGCAACTGGAAGCGAAAGAATTGGGCAGGCTCCTGACCCGGTTCCTGAAGGGGCAGGAGGATCTGGAACGGACGGTCTTTGTCCGTCGGTACTATGACCTGAAGCCCATCGGCGAAATCGCAAAGGAATTCGGTCTGTCGGAGAGCAATACCAAAGTCATGCTCTACCGTACCAGGCAGAAGCTCCGGGACTGTCTGCAAAAGGAGGGATACTGATGGAACGTGAACGACTGCTGGAAGCCATGGGGGAAGTGGATGACGAGGTCCTCTACTTCAAGTACCATTTGAAAAATGTGGCCTGGGCCATTTTGATGGGAATCGTGACTATGATCCTGTGTCTGTTTGTTGCCGAGCGGATTCTGGGCGTCAGCGGATTTGTGATCAGCGTGGAATACCGGCCGGATGGGGAAATCCTCTCCCGCGTAAATCCCCATTTGAAGATTGGCCTGTGGTTCCGCCGTATCTGTCTGGTGCTGATTCCGCTGATCTTTTCGCGGAAAGTCCGCTGGCGGTATACCTGGGTGAATTTCTTTGTCTATTTCTTTCTGTATTTCCCGATAAAGTTGGTTGTGGGACAATGGCCGGCCCTGGGTTATTTGGGCGAGGGGAGCGGTATCCTGGCTCTGCCATGGATCATGAATCCGATCCTGATGATGTGCCATTTCTGGCTGGTCCAGAGCGCTGTATTGGGAAGCGTGAATTTGGTCCGTTTTTGCTGGCGAAAGTGGAAAGGACTTGACAAAATGCCCCCGGTTTGTTAGAATATCCGGGTAACACAGCGATGGGAACAAGTAAGCGGTCCCGTTTCCGCCAGAGAGCTGCCGGTTGGTGCGAGGCAGTGGGAAATCCCGCCGAAATACCTCCCGGAGTGGCCTGCCTGAACATTACAGTAGGGGAGGACGGGGTCGCCCGATACAGCGAGAGGTGTTGTCTGACACCGTGAGGGTATGTCCGTGAGGGCATACTGAACCAGAGGTGGTACCGCGTAATTTTCACGCCCTCTGTCCCACAAGGACAGGGGGCGTTTCTTTTTCTGTCATTGCAGAAGGTCTCCGTCCTGACGGCATTCCGGGTATTCCACGGGATTGCCACGCCAGCGTATCCGCTGGCTCGCAATGACAGATAACTATGATTGGAGGAAAATCAAATGAAACTCTACGACGAGCTGGTTGCCCGTGGCCTGATTGCCCAGGTGACCAACGAAGAAGAAATCCGGGAAATGATCGACAACGGCAAGGCCACCTTCTACATCGGCTTTGACCCCACCGCCGATTCTCTCCATGTGGGTCACTTCATGGCCCTGTGCCTGATGAAGCGTCTGCAGATGGCCGGCAACCGTCCCATCGCTCTGATCGGCGGCGGCACCGCCATGATCGGTGACCCCTCCGGCCGTACCGATATGCGGTCCATGATGACCCAGGAGACCATTCAGCACAACTGCGACTGCTTCAAGAAGCAGATGGAGCGGTTCATCGAGTTTGGCGAGGGCAAGGCTATGATGGTCAACAACGCCGACTGGCTGCTGAAGCTGAACTATGTGGATTTCATCCGGGAAATCGGCGGCTGCTTCTCCGTCAACAATATGCTCCGTGCCGAGTGCTTCAAGCAGCGTATGGAGAAGGGCCTGAGCTTCCTGGAGTTCAACTATATGCCCATGCAGTCCTACGACTTCTACTACCTGTTCCAGCACTACGGCTGCAATATGCAGTTCGGAGGCAACGACCAGTGGTCCAATATGCTGGGCGGCACCGAGCTGATCCGCAAGAAGCTGGGCAAGGATGCCCACGCTATGACCATCACCCTGCTGCTGAACAGTGAGGGCAAGAAGATGGGTAAGACCGCCAAGGGTGCCGTTTGGCTGGATCCCAACAAGACCACCCCCTTTGACTTCTACCAGTACTGGCGGAATGTGGAGGATGCGGATGTTCTCAAGTGCATCCGGATGCTGACCTTCCTGCCCCTGGAGCAGATCGATGCCATGTCCGACTGGAAGGATGCCCAGCTCAACACCGCCAAGGAGATCCTGGCCTACGAGCTGACCAAGCTGGTCCACGGCGAGGATGAGGCAAATAAGGCCCAGGCTGCTGCCAAGGCTCTGTTCGTGGGCGGCGGCGACGATGCCAATATGCCCACTACCGAGATTCCCGCTGACAAGCTGGTGGACGGCAAGATCGGTTTCCTGAACCTGATGGTGGCCTGCGGCCTGGCTCCCTCCAACAAGCAAGCCCGGCAGTTGGTCCAGCAGGGCGGTGTTTTCGTCAACGATGAGAAGCTGACGGACCCCACCTTTGCTGTCACAGAAGATATGCTGAAGGAAGGCGTCAAGATCCGCAAGGGTAAGAAGGTCTTCCACAAGGCAGTGCTGGCCTAAAATATCGGGTCATTGCGAGGCCGACAGGCCGCGGCAATCCCGTGGATGACAGGAAGTGTATCATAATGCTGGAACTCGCGAGAGAAACGGATTTTGAAGCTGTGAATGATCTGGCCCGGCAGGTCCATGCGCTTCATGTGGCCTGGCGTCCGGACATCTATGAGATGGTGCCCCAGCCTTATTCCCCGGAGCGATTCCATCAGGCCATCCGGGAGCGGCAGCTCTATGTAGCCAAAATTCAGGGTGTCTGTGTGGGGTATGTGGCTGTCAAATTCCGCAGCTATGACTGGCCCGGTGTGGTCCGGCGGAAGGTTATGGTGGTGGATGAAATCGCCGTCCACGAATCCTGCCGGAACCAGGGCATCGGCACACAAATGATGGAGGATGCCCGGGCGTTGGCCAAGGCATTTCGCTGCACCGATATGCAGTTGGGGGTCTATCCCCAGAATGACGCGGCGGTAGCTTTCTACCAGAAGTGCGGCTTTACCATCCGCAGTATCGATATGCAAAGAAAAGTATAAAAGAAGCGGCTCAACCGAGCCGCTTCTTTTCATTCAGTTGGGTCCGGTAATCTTCCATATGGATTACCGAACCTGTAAGCCGGGCTTCCTCAATGGCACAGGCCATGAGATGACTTTCGATGCTCCGGGAAATGGAACTGCGGGATTCCGGTGCGTCCGAAGCAAGGATGGAAACGAAATCCTCCATAATGCCGCTGTCGCCGCCGCCGTGGCCGCTGGCAGATGGCGTGATGGTAACGGTCCGGCTGTGAGCCTTTTCTGCGTGGCTGGAAGGGAAGCGGTTGACGGTGATGGTTTTCATTCCGTCATCGGCCAGAATCTCACCATGCTCGCACATGATGTGGATATTCCGATGAATTCGGCTGGTTTGGGCCGTCAGGGAGAAAGTGGCGGTAACTCCGTTTTCAAATTCCAGAATGGTGCTCATGTGGTCGCAGACATCGTTGTCACAGCGGTAAACGCAGCGTCCGTAGGGTCCGGTCTGCAAGGCTTGGGCCAGAGCTTCCTCTGTCTGCTCCAGACATACCACATCCGCCGGCCAGGAACCCAGAATGGGCTGGTAGCATTTCCAGGCATCGAATCGGCAATCCTTGCGAACGGAACAGTGGACACAACGGTCGGCAGCACCGGCGGGAGCGTTTTCCTCCCGGAAATAAGTCAGAGAACCGAAGGAAGCGACCTTCGTGCAGTGGGAGCCGGTAAGCCAAAGGAGTATATCCAGATCGTGACAGCTTTTTTGCATGATGATGGGGGAGGAGAGGGCGGTGTTTCGCCAGTTGCCACGAACAAAGGAATGGGCCATATGATAGCAGCCGATATTTTCGGAATGCTTGATGGCAACGATCCTGCCCAGCTCTCCGGAATCCAGGATCTCTTTGATGGTTCCGAAGAAATTGGTGTATCGCAGGACGTGACAGACTATGATCTTCAGCCCAAGCCGGTTGGCTTTTTCCTCAATTGTCAGACATTCGGTGGGGTCCGGAGAAATGGGCTTTTCCAGCAGGATATCATATCCCCGGTCCAGGGCAGCCATTACATGGCCGTAGTGGTCCCGGTCCATGGTGGCAATGATGGCAGCGTCAGCAATTTTATCCCTTTCCAGCAGTGCGGCGCCGTCGGAAAAGCAGTTTTCGGCAGGAATATCCAGAACCTGTGCCGCGTGTGCCAGACGGTCCGGCCGTGGCTCCGCACAGGCGACGATGGTGTGGCCGTGCTCTTTGGCCCAGGTGCCATAGGTCATACCGCGGTTTCCCGCTCCAATGAGAATCAGCTTCATAAAGGGTTCCTCCTTATTTCTTCTGCTGGAAGTATAACACGGCTGAGATAATTTGGCAATCCTGGTCGAAAGTTTTCTGTTTGGACTGGACAATCGCCTGAAAATCAGTATAATATTTACAGTGTATCTGTCCGGAAACAGACGATCGGAGGAGATTGTATGAAGCTGAATTACAAACGCACGATCCTGGTAGGCCTGGCATTCCTGTCTATTTCCGCCTTCTGGCAAATGTATGACGGTGTGGTGCCCCTGATCCTGGCTAACAACTTCCAGTTGGACGAGGGCTGGACCGGTGCCATCATGGCGGCGGACAATGTGCTGGCCTTGTTCCTGCTGCCCTTGTTCGGCGGCCTGTCCGATAAGGTCAATACTCCCATCGGCCGCCGGATGCCCTTTATTCTCTGCGGCACCGCCATGGCGGCGATCCTGATGAACATCCTGCCCCATTTGGCTAACAGTTATTTCGGCAACCCCACCCTGGGGGTCCTGGTGGGCTTTATTGTGGTTCTGGGTCTGCTGCTGATTACCATGGGCACCTACCGCAGCCCTGCCGTGGCCCTGATGCCCGATGTGACTCCCAAGCCCCTGCGCTCCAAGGGCAATGCCATCATCAATCTGATGGGTGCCGTGGGCGGTATCATCTATCTGGGCCTGACAGCAGTGCTTTACTCCAAGAGCAACATTGAAAATTTCTTTACCATCGGGCATATTCCCGGCGAGGATGGTATCCTGGTCAATGTGGTGGATTATACGACCTTGTTTGCCGTAGTTTCCGGTATCATGGTGGCTGCCATCGCCGGTCTGTTCTTCACGATTAAGGAGCCTAAGCTGGTTGCGGAGAACCGGGCTTATGAGGAGGCGCACCCTGAGCAGGTCCTGACCCAGGTCAACGCTGAGGGCAACGAAGAACTGCCCAAGGATGTGAAGAAGAGTCTGGCCTTCCTGCTGGTGTCCATCGCCCTGTGGTTCATCGGCTACAACGGTGTCACCACCTGGTTCTCCACCTACATCAGCCGCGTTATGGGTGAGGGCATCGGAGGTGCCTCCACCTGCTTGCTGGTCGGTACTGCCGGCGCCATTGTTTCCTACATCCCCATCGGCAACCTGGCTTCCAGAATCGGCCGCCGGAAGACCATTCTGGGCGGCGTGGCACTGCTGGCTACCTGCTTTGCCCTGGGCTATTTCGTCACGGTCAACGCTACTGCCATCACCCCGGTGATGTATGTGCTGTTTGCCCTGGTGGGCCTGGCCTGGGCTGCCATCAATGTGAACTCCCTGCCCATGGTGGTAGAGATGTGCAAGGGCAGTGATGTGGGCAAGTTTACCGGCTATTATTACACCTTCTCCATGATTGCCCAGGTGTTTACCCCCGTGGTGGCTGGCAACCTGCTGAAGACTGTGGGCTATGATATTCTGTTCCCCTACGGTGCTTTTTTCGTTGCCTGCGCTTTCGTGACCATGTTCTTTGTGAAGCATGGCGATGCCAAGGTGGAAAGCAAGAAGGGCATCGAAGCCTTTGATGTGGATGACTAAAGTATGGAAATTGTTGTAATTATCATTTTTGTTCTTGCCCTGCTGTATCTGCTGGCCATTCGGGGCCGGTCCGGTCATCCGGGCCTTGCGGAACTGAAACAGTGGAGCTATGCCCACCGGGGACTGCATAATCAAGTTCGACCGGAAAATTCCATGTCCGCTTTCCGGGCGGCACTGGATAAGGGCTATGGCATCGAACTGGATGTACATCTGCTGAAGGACGGTAACTTAGCTGTGATCCACGACAGTGCCCTGAAGCGCACCACCGGGGCCGAGGGCAAGGTGGAGGACCTGACCACGGAGGAACTGACTAACTACCGCCTGAACGGGACCCAGGAAACCATTCCCCAGTTCCGGCAGGTCCTGGACCTGTTCGCCGGGAAAGCACCGCTGATCGTGGAGCTGAAGGTGGACGGTAGCAATTACGCCGCCCTGTGCGAAAAAACCTGCGCTATGCTGGATGGCTACCAGGGTGCTTACTGCATCGAGTCCTTTGATCCCCGTTGTGTGATTTGGCTGAAAAAACACCGCCCGGACATTATCCGGGGCCAGTTGACGGAGAATTTCTTCCGCTCCAATTCCAAGCTGCCCTGGATCCTGAAGTTCATTCTCCAGACGCAGATTGAGAATTTCCTGGGCCTGCCGGATTTTGTGGCCTATAAGTACGCGGACCGTCGGCATTTCAGCAATCTCTTAGTTCGGAAATTCTGGGGCGTTCAGGGTGTGACCTGGACCATCAAAAGCAAAAACGCCTATGCGACTGCTGTCCGGGAGGGCTGGATCCCGATTTTCGAAGGCTTTGAGCCGAATTAATAATTGCACCGCAGCAAATGCTGCGGTGCTGTTTTTATGTCCGGAAGAAGGAATTCAGTCTGGCCTGATTTTCTTTGGAAAGCTCTGTCAGGGGCAGGCGGCAATTGCCGCAGTCGTAGCCCAGTTTTGCCATGGCGGCCTTCACGGGGATGGGGTTGACCTCGCAGAACAGCAGGTCGTTCAATGGCTGCAGCTTCGCTTGCAGCGACGCGGCGGTGTCCAGATCAGCATCCAGAGCCGCCTGGACCATATCGCTGACCTCCTGAGGAAGCACATTGGCAGTAACGGATATGACACCGTTGCCGCCCAGGGCAGTTACGGGCACCGCCAGGTCATCATTTCCGGACCAGATGCCAAAGCCCGGGCCGCAGGCCATGCGGATCCGGGTGATTTTCGCAACATCTGTGGATGCTTCCTTGACTCCGGCAATGTTGGGAATCCGGGACAGCCGCCGATATACGGACACGGGGATGTCCAGCCCGGTGCGGGAGGGGACGTTATATACAATGATGGGAATTGATACGGCGTGGGCAATGGCCAGATAATGGGCGAAGATCCCATCCGGCGTGGCTTTGTTGTAATAAGGACTGACCACCAACAGCGCGTCGGCTCCGGCTTCCTGGGCTGCAAGACTTAGGTCCACGGCATGGGCGGTGTCGTTGGACCCGGTTCCGGCGATGATAAGACAGTCTTTCCCGGCGGCGTTCTTGCCCCGGCGGAAAAGCTCGATTTTCTCCGCGTCGGAGAGGGTAGGGGCTTCCCCTGTGGTCCCGGCCAGGACGATGGCCCGGATTCCGGCGCTGATCTGCCGCCGAATTAAAACATCCACAAGGGGAAAGTTGATCTGACCGTTCAAAAAAGGTGTGACCAGAGCCGTGCAGGCTCCGGTAAAAAGGGGTTTTTCCATAAGCATTACCTCCACACCAATCTATGCCAATGGGCTTCGTTTTGCTTGTTGCAAAAAACGTCACAATGGGATATAATACATTGGTTAAGACGAAAAGAGGGATTAGTATGAAAACCCATGATTTTTGGTATAACCTGCCGGAGGATTTGATTGCTCAGACCCCCCTGGAGCAACGGGATAATTCCCGCCTGCTGAAGCTGGACCGGGTAACCGGCGCGGTGGAGCACCGGCATTTTTATGATATCATCGATTATTTGCAGCCTGGGGACTGCCTGGTGATGAATGATTCCCGGGTCCTGCCTGCCCGGCTCCTGGGTCACCGACCCACCGGCGGTGCCGTGGAGGTGCTGCTGCTGCGGGACCTGGGGAATAAGCGCTGGGAGTGCCTGTGCAAGCCCGGCCGGAAAATGCAGGCAGGCAATGAGGTCCTGTTCGGTGACGGAGAGTTGAGGGCAACCGTAGTGGAGGTCAAGGAGGACGGCAACCGGATCGTGGAATTCCACTACGAGGGCATTTTCCTGGAGGTGTTGGAACGGCTGGGTAAAATGCCTCTGCCGCCCTACATTAAGGCAGAGCTGCAGGATCAGGAGAGGTATCAGACCGTCTATTCCAGGGAAGTGGGCTCCGCCGCCGCACCGACTGCCGGGCTTCATTGGACCCCTGAGCTGCTGGAAAAGGTCCGGGCCATGGGTGTGAAGACTGCCTTTGTGACCCTCCATGTGGGCCTGGGCACCTTCCGGCCTGTAAAGGCGGAGGAAATCTCCGACCATCATATGCACAGCGAGCTGTGTATGATCAGCGCGGAAACGGCGGCTGTCCTGAACGAGACCAAGGCCAACGGAGGCCGGGTGATCTGCGTGGGCACCACCTCCTGCCGGACTCTGGAAAGCCTGGTGAAGGAGGACGGAACCTTCGAAGCCGGGTCCAAATGGACGGAAATTTTTATCTTCCCCGGATATTCCTTCAAAGCCATGGACGGACTGATCACCAATTTTCACCTGCCGGAAAGTACCCTGGTTATGCTGGTATCCGCTTTCGCGGGACGGGAAAATGTGATCGCCGCCTATGAGGAGGCCGTCCGTGAGAGATATAGATTTTTCTCCTTCGGCGATGCGATGTATATCGGAAGCGTGACGCCTGACCCCAAAGATGAATAAGAAAAAAGCCTGGAACCGCAAGGGTTTTCAGGCTTTTTTCTTTGCTTAGTCCTTGTAAAAGAATTGATGCTCTATGCCGTTTTTGAAGAGAATTGACACGATCCGCCCGTCTTTTATACAAAAGTTTTGTACGACAGAATTGATGAAATCCTTAACAATTTGAGGGTCAATCTTGCGGATGAATTTCTCGTAGTCCACGAACCTTTTGTCCTGTAATTGTTGTGCCATGATGAAGTAGCTGGCCTTTGCCATGAACTCGTCATCTGACAAGGAAAGGGCTGCGGTGGCAGTACGCTCGACTTCCTCCAGCCGTGCGTTGACATCCTCCAGGGAGTCAAGAATCTGCTTACGCTCCACGATGTAGTCCTTCTCAGCCATGGTATCCTCGCTGTATAGGAACAGGGACTTCAGACGGCTGAGCGCTCGTTCCAGACGGCGCTTCTCGGACAGCAGGATGTCCTTCTCGCTAATCGCCGCCAAACTCTCCGCTGCATCGACTGGCTGAGGTTTGTACTCCAGAGTGCCGACTCCATCCCGAAGGTGGTTGTACAGCTCTTCCAGACCGGGACGACCGATGTGATCGATGTCAGCGAAGTATTCGCCACGGAGGAGCTTCTTCTGAAGTGTGTCTATGCTGGTGGTTTTGCCGAAGCTGTTGCTTGCCTTGATCATGTTGGCGATGTAGTTCAGGACGAAGGGACCCAGGGTGACATCAGAGATGTATTTGTTCTGGCAGTCATCGAACCGGCGCCGACGGCTGCATATATAGACTGAGGGTCGCCAGCCATCGCTTCGTGCCCGGTCGATGGTCGAGGCCATGTTGCTGCCACAGTTACCACACCGTAGCAGACCGGCGAAGATGTGAATGTTCTTGCGCTGATAAGTGGAATACTGTCCGTACTTGCCACGCTGCCGCTTCTGAAGGGTAGCTATTATTCGGTCCTGGCGATCCTTGTCGATGATCGCTGGATGGTGATCCTCTATGATGATCCACTCCGTTTCCGGTTTCAGAGAAAACCGCTTGGGATTGTTCTCGTCGTGCCGGTTGTACCGGTAGATGCCGACATAGAACGGATTGACCAGCATGGTTCTGACGGTCGTCGGGTTCCAAGGCTTGCCACTCCGGGGGAGTATGCCCTTCTCATTCAGGATCTTCGCCACTGTGACCAGCGACCAGTGGGTTTCGTACAGATCATACACCGTGCGGATCACGGCGGCCTCACTGCTGTTGATGGAGAACTCCTTGGTCTGCTTGTCGTAGTCGTAGCCGAAGGGGATCTTGCCGCCGTTCCATTTGCCACTGTTGGCTCTGGACACCATGACGGCGCTGACACGCTCGGAAGTCATATTACGCTCCAGCTCGGCAAAGACCAGGATGATCTTCAGCATGGCCTCGCCCATCGCAGAGGAAGTGTCGAACTGTTCGTTTTTCGATACGAAGATCACGCCCAGTTCCTTCAGTTCCTTGTACATGGCTGCAAAGTCCAGTAGGTTACGGCTTATGCGGTCGATCTTCCAGACAAGCACATGGCTGAACTCGCCGGTGCGAACCCGTGCCATCATCTGCTGATAGGCTGGGCGATCTGTGTTCTTTGCGGAGTAACCGGCGTCCTCGAAGACCTCGTAGGCTTCGATCCCCAGGGCGTACCGGGCATAGTTGATAAGCTCCTCACGCTGAACCGGCAGACTTGCACGGTCTACCTGATACTGCGTGGAAACTCGAATGTAGATGGCGATCTTCTTCATCTCCAGGACTTGCTCGAAGATTGTCTTTGGTTTTGCCATAGTGAACCTCCATATAGTAGAAAAAGCAGCTCCGTTCTGGCGGAGCTGCTTTGTTGTTATGCACAACTCTGCACGCTGGCAATGACAGCCTCCCGGATGCCTGAGTAGTCCGTTTTTATGGGATCAAGTGCAATAAGACCGGGGAGAGATAGGCTTTTCTGAGAGCCGCAGAGGGCATCCAGCTTGCTTGTGGGCACGACATAGAAGTCCCAGCCATCCAAGGTCAGCGGGTCTGCTTTTGTGCGGTCAGTTTCAGTGTACAGACAGAAGACATAGACATCGGACTGACGCTTGGTTTCGCTGTCATATCCGGCTTGAGGAGTCCATGCCTTTGTAGGTCTGATGCTGAACTGAATACTGGATAGTTTGCTCTGCTCCCATGCCTGGAGGTAGGCACTGCTCTTGACTTCGATCTTCACGACATTGTTGTCGGAAACACCGTCGTTCCACTGAAAAGGGAACTCGACATCGTAGGCACCCCAGTCATCATTGGTGCCGGATAGATCTACGCCGAGTGCTGCGGAAACGATGAACTCGCAGAACGAACCACGGAGGGTGTTGTTCAAGAGATCAGATGAGTGCCATGCCCAGAAATCCTGAAGCAGATAGCCGGTAGGCATACCGTCGAATACGATATGCTCGTCGCCACGAAGATGCTGCTTCACGGTTAACGCCTCCTCTTGACAAGATAGATGATGTTACCGTTTGCAGTTACACGGCTTCGCTTTTTTCTTCACGCTCGACAGTGGCGATGACCATGCGCTGCTCTGGGGTCATGTAGCGATCCAGCAGAGTCCAGAGAACCTGGCGGTCAGCGGTGGAAGCCTTGCCGTAGCACTCGATCAGAATACTGAGGTCGGGTGCCATGCGAGAAGGTGCGGGAGTGTCGATACCGACGAGAGTGTCCATGGAAACACCAAGTACCTGGGCAAGCTCCACAGCAGTTTCGATGTTGGGAGTACGGGCACCGGATACATAGCGGGAGATAGTCGTTTCGGTGGTATTGATTCGATCAGCGATGATTCGCTGGGTGAGACCTTTGCTTTCGATGAGAGATCTGAATTGATGTGCGAAAGTAGCCTTGTTATACATAGTGCGACCTCCTGAAGAACTTACTTACCGATTTTATAACATCCTTGCCGATTTGTAAATAAAACTGACCAAAATTATAATTTTCCTCTTGACACTTACCATATCGGTAAGTTAGAATAAAGAAAACGAAAGGGGGTGACCAGATGGATAAGCTGGGACTCGAATACGCCAGAAAGCGAAAGAACCTGAGCCGACCGGATATGGCGAAGGCAATCGGTAAATCTCCCGATACCTACGCCAAGAAGGAGAACGGCGAAGTCAAGTTCACCCTTGACGAGATCCCGATCATCGCACGGGTACTTGAGCTGACCAGCGATCAGGTAAATGCCATTTTTTTTGATGGCAACTTACCAAATCGGTAAGTTAGTGCACATGGCTTACCGGTTGCAAACAGTATAGCGCAGAAAGGAGGTAATGAAAATGGGGCGAGATGCTATAAAGGCAAGCGAAAATCCTTGTTTCCGCTGTAGGAAAGAGGCCGCAAGATACAACGACAAGCTCAACAGCCGGGAAGGCGCCGCTGAGATGCTCGGCGTATCGGTTTCCAGTTTGGCAGACTATGAGCTTGGCATCACAAAAGTGATCCCGGTTGATAAGGTCGTTCTGATGGCGGAATTGTACAACGCCCCGGAACTGAAGACATGGTACTGTGCCAGCGAGTGTCCGATCGGTCGGAGCTATCCGATACCGACTGAACCGCTGACATCCGTAGAGCGGACGACAATGAGGCTCCTGAAGAGCCTGAAGCAGACGAGCGTTGATGAAGTCCGGGAGACGCTCATTGACATCACAGCCGACGGTGTGATTTCGGATGATGAACGAGTGGATCTGGCAGAGATCCTCCAGTACATCGATGAACTCATCAAGGCAGCCGGGGAACTGAAGCTCATCGGTTCCAAGATTATGAACGGGGGATAAGTCGTGGCAGATATTCAAGCTCTTAGAGAGTTGCTTGCAACTGAATACGGTATTCGCTCCGACAAAGACCTCGACGAAGCTCTGAGCAGAATGAAAAAGATCGACATCGGCGTATTTGCATCGCCGGAAAGAAAGGACAGGAGAAAAGATGAACAGCACAACAGTACGGCACAGAAAGCGTCGCAGACGCAGAAGACTCAACCCCAGGTTCGTGGTATTGGTTTCGGTTATCCTGCTGGTAATGACAGCACTGATCGTCAAGTCCTTCGGACAGGATGATGACTCAATCATCCTGATCGCAGAGCCGCCGGTCGGTACGGTAGCTCAGCGGGAGGGAGATCAGACCGGCGATAACGAACTGGGTCTTGTTCCTCTCGTATATGTGGAGGAACAGATTATCGAACCTCAGCCCGAAGAAACAAAGCCTGAAGAGCCTCCCTATACGGAAGTCGAGGTGACGGTTCTGGCAAAGATGCTCTGGGGCGAGGCGAGAGGCGTTCAGTCGAAGACAGAACAGGCGGCAGTTATCTGGTGTGTGCTGAACCGTGTTGATCATCCATCCTACCCTGACACGATCGTAGGAGTGGTGACACAGAAAAGCCAGTTCCACGGTTACGATCCTTCGCATCCGGTCGATGAAGAACTCGTCATGCTGGTCAAGGATGTTCTGAACCGCTGGTACGCTGAGAAAGACGGCGTAGCGGTGACTGGCAGAGTGTTGCCGGAGGAGTACATCTACTTTTACGGCGACGGCGCCCGGAACCACTTCACAAGTGAGTGGCTGAGTGACGACACATGGAACTGGGGTTATGTAAGCCCCTATGAAAGCTGAGGAGGAACGACGATGGAGGATCTGATCGTAGCTGCTATTGAGTCAGCAGAAAAGACACTGGGGTTCACGATCCCGGAGGAGGTATGGGTGGAGGTGCTTGGGTACTCGGTACAGAAGCTGGAGTACATCAAGAAGCCTCAGTCCTATCTGCCGATCCTGTTCGAGAATGAACTGACCGACTATTACAGCCGAATGGCTATCAACCTGAGAGGAGCGATGAACTATGTGTAGTGTTTGCTGGCATAGCCCCTGCTATCCCAGATGCCCCAACGCACCGGAACCCCCGGCCATTGACACCTGTCCCAACTGCAACGAGGGCATTGCCCTTGGTGAAGAATACGCAGAGATTGACGGTGTGAAGTATCACATCGAATGTCTGGAAGACATGGACATCAGAGAGCTGCTGAAGCTGTTCGATGTCTATACCTACACTGTCCAACAGGAGGACCTTGAATGATTGAGATCCCAAGTTTCCCGGAACTGACTTTCGAGGAGGAAAGTCACATCTACCGACTGAACGGGTCAGAGATCCCCAGCGTTACGACGCTGATGAACCCTTTGTCCAGTTCGTTCTATAAGACGGTTGACCCTGCGGTGCTTGAGAGAGCGGCACGGAGGGGAACCGCAGTCCACAACGCCAATGAGAACTACGCTTTGTATGGCATCGAGGACATCAGCCCAGCTTACGCTGGGTATTTTGCCGGGTTTAAGGAGTGGTGGGATAAGACTAAGCCGGTCGTTCTGGCGACTGAAGCTCGTGTCTACCACAAGATCCTTGGTTATGCCGGTACAGAAGATCTCCTTTGCCTGATCAATGACAGGGTAACGATGATCGACTACAAGACCTCGGCGTCGGTGAACCAAATGTTGTGTGGTGTCCAGCTTGAGGGATACGACAGAGCATTTGAAAGCCATGGCATCAAGGTCGATGACCGATTCATTCTCCACCTTGCCAGAGATGGTTCTTACAAGCTGATACGGTTTGACCGGAGTCCGAAGTGCTGGTCAGTGCTTGCGGCTCTGCTGACCGTCCACAACTACATCAACGAATTTTAGGAGGAATTGACATGGCTGATAATCGTGTAGCTGCCGAGGTTTTGGTGGCAACCGTGCCTGATACGACCCAGGCTGATGAAAAGGCTCTGGTCAGGCAGGTAACGGACATCGAAGTCCATGCAGCATCTATGGTCATCGCTACGGATGATGACTACAAGAGGGCCGGTGAGTTCGGCAGGGCACTGAAGCAGAAGGCGGCTGAAGTTACTGCTTTCTTTAAGCCCATGAAGGACAGCGCATATCAGGCTCACAAAGCCGTCTGCGACCGGGAAAAGGCTACACTGGCTCCCCTGAAGAATGCAGAACAGGCTCTGAAGAAGATCATGGGCGCCTACGCTATGAAGAAGGAAGAGGAAGCGAGAGCGGCTGAGGAAGCTCGTCGCAAAGCGGCTCAGGCGGAAGCCGACCGTAAGCTCCAGGAAGCCATCGATCTGGAGAAAGCCGGAGATCAGACCGGCTCTGCGGTTGCCATGATGGAAGCTGAGATCATGGACGACGCATCCAGATTTGCCGGTTCCACCGCAGTATCTCCCAAGGCCAACGGTGTCAGCACCGCACGGGACTGGGAGATCGTCGAGATCGACAGCAAGACCGTCCCGCTGACGATCAACGGTACGGAGATCAGACCCGTAGATAGAGCCGCTGTCATGCGGCTGATTCGAGCCTCCAAGGGACAGATCCAGATTCCTGGCATCGTCTTCCGGGAGGTCAAGAAAATGAGCTTTAGGAGGTAATTGCAATGTCTGAAACTACCGCATTGAGCAAGGCAGAGAGCAACGCCCTGTCTGTCAGCTACGAAGTCCTGGGCACCCGTGTGGAGCTGGACTTGCCCTTCATCAAGAAGTATCTGGTCAGAGGTCGCTCCGATCTGGTCAGCGATCAGGAACTGGTCTTCTTCATGAACACTTGCCGCCAGCAGCGGCTGAACCCCACCGTCCAAGGTGAGGTCTACCTGATTAAGTACAGCAAGGACGATCCTGCTCAGATGGTGGTCGGCAAGGATGCCTACCTCCGCAGAGCGTTTGACCATCCCGACTACCTGTACAAGAACGACGGCATCACCGTCAAGCGGGGCGATCAGATCGTCCAGAAAGAGGGCTGCTGCCTGTATCCCGGTGAGGAGCTGGTTGGTGGCTGGTGCCGGGTCTACTTCATGCGGAATGGCAAGGAGCGCACCGCATTCAAGGAAGTGGCGTTCGCTGAGTACAACAAGGGCATGGCGAACTGGAAGTCCAAGCCTGCGACCATGATCAACAAGGTCGCCATCAGCCAGTGTGTTCGTGACGCATTCCCGAAGGACTTCGAGGGCATCTACTCTGAAGAAGAAATGATCGCCTCCGGCGCCATCGACACAGACTATGTGGATCTGACCGATACCGAAGGTCCAGACGACGATGCTCCCATCAGTCAGGAACAGCGGAAGCAGTTGTTCAAGATGGCTCAGGCAGAGTTCGGCAGGGAAGAGGGCAACGCTGTGGTCAAGGACATGGTGGAAAGAGCCGGTTGTACCACGACCATTGATATGCCCACTTCGGTCTACCGGGTGGTGCTTCAGGATCTGATGGAGGCCATTGAGGAACACCGGGCTGCCAATGCTGATGGCGAACCCGGCGATGAAGACAACAAGCAGTAAGGAGACCGCCAGTCTCCTGCTGAAAGGCAGGTGAAAGAATGGCATGGATAAGTATCCACGAAGAAGTGGACGGACCGAAGTTGCGGCGACTGTACGGAGCAATCGGCTGCTCGAAGTTTGAGGCGTTAGGCATTTTGACCTTCGTCTGGTTTTGGGGGCTGAAGAACGCAGATGAAACCGGCTTGGTTCGTGACACGGACTTGGAGGTATTGAGCAGATACCTATACGGCTGCGGCGACAAGTCAAAAGTGGACATGGAAAAGGCTGTCACAGCTCTGGTGGAAACCGGCTGGATTGACATCGAGGGTGACGGCTTTAGACTCCATGACTGGGATCAGTGGCAAGAACAGTGGTACAAGCTCCAGAGAACCAGAGCCTATAACGCTGAGAGAAAGAGGGCGGAACGGCAGAGGGAAAAGGAGAACAGGGCATCGCCTCCCGCACCACCTGAACCTCCGAAGCTACCGCCGCCTGATACCGGGTCTGGAGATCCTCCGGGGGGACCACCAGCAGGGAATCCTCCCGAAACCCAGTACACGCCAGCTTTTGAGGCGTGGTGGTCGGAATACCCAAGGAAGACAGATAAGGGCATGGCCTACAAGAAGTATCTGGCTCGTCGAAAGGACGGATACTCAGATGCCGAACTGATGATCGCCGCCAAGAACTATGCAGCGCAGTGCAAGAAGTTCAGGACTGAGAAGCAGTACATCAAGCATCCGAAGACTTTCCTGAGCGATGCACTGCCATTCCTTGAGTTTATTCCGAAAAATCCGGTGACTGTCGCAGTGACAGTCACGAGTGACAATCCGTATGCAGAGTGGGGTGAGCAGAATGAATGATCCTATGGACTATCTGGCTCCGGTGCTGAAAGCCAATTCACAGCTTGGAGATCCCGGAACTGATGATTACATCGATGCAGAGGGTTTGCTGATGTGCGGCAAGTGCCATACCAGACGCCAGATGGTCATCAAGGTTCCTGCTCCGAACGGTCAGCAGCGAGAAATGACTGTGTATCGCCAGTGCGACTGCCGGAAGGCGGCGGCGGAGGCTGAGGCAGAGCGTAAGCGGAAGGCTGATGAAGCAGAGGCTTTTGCCAAGCTGCTGAAAGAACTGAAGGGACAGAGCCTGATGGATGAACGGACTGCCGGTCACACCTTCGACAACTTCCAGCAGACCCCAGACAATGCCCGGAACCTGAAGCTGTGCCGCCGGTACGCTGAGCATTTCGATGAGATGCTGGAGAAGAATCAGGGCTTGCTGATGTACGGTCCTGTCGGAACTGGCAAGTCATTCTCCGCAGCCTGTATCGCCAACCATCTGCTAAATGCTGGCATCTCGGTGATTATGACATCGTTCGTCAAGCTCCTCGATGCCATGCAGGGCAGTCGGGAGGACGATCAGGTTCTGATCGACCGGATGAACAAGGTCAAGCTCCTCATCATTGATGATCTGGGCGCCGAGAGAGGCAGCGACTACACCTTGGAAAAGGTCTACAACATCATCGACAGCCGGTACAGGGCAAAGCTCCCGATCATCCTCACGACGAACCTCGATCTTGAGCAGATGAAAGCCGATGACGATATTCGTTATGAGCGGATCTACGACCGGATCTTTGAGCTGTGCTACCCGATGCTGTACACCGGCAAGTCCTGGCGGAAGACAGAGGCGAACCGGCGGTTCAAAGACATGAGAGCATTTTTGGAGGGCGAAGATGGATAGAATCTACATCTCGACCGAGGCTGACCGGTTGACCGTGGCTGCCATCCTCGTAAAGAACAAATACACGGTACGGCAGGGAAGTCGCCGGCGCCCCGGCACCAAGAGCTACGACTACTTCCTGGAGTTCGAGCTGAACCCCGAAGAAGCAGAGAAGATAGCTGGTAAGCAGGATAAGGAGGGGACGAAATGACAACTGAGTTTGTGATCCCCGGCGAACCCTATGGCAAGGGGCGTCCCCGGTTCAGCAATGCCGGTGCGTACACCCGAACCTACACCCCGGCGAAGACAGCGAACTACGAGAATCTGGTGAAGCTCAGCTTCATGGAACAGTGTGGCGTCCGATTCCCAGAGGACGCCATGCTGGATGTTCGTATCTTCGCCTACTACGCAATTCCCAAGTCCGTCAGCAAGAAGAAGCGGCAAGCGATGCTGGAGCGGAAGATCAGACCCACGAAGAAGCCTGACTACGACAACATCGGCAAGATCGTCTGCGACTCACTGAATCAGGTTGCCTATAAGGATGACTCCCAGATCGTCGATGCGATGGTCAGGAAGTTCTACGATGAGGCACCCAGGGTGGTCGTGAAGATCAGCCAGATCGGAGGTGAGGGCTGATGTCAAAAGAGATCCAATGGGGCGTGTATCACGGTGAAGGCAATATTGTCTGCACCTGTGACAACTGCGGTTATGAACATGAGGTCGATTTCGACGGAGGCGCCCCCGACTTCCGAGAGGCTCAGGCTGAGATCAGATCTATGGGCTGGCAGTCCATCAAGATCGACGGTGAGTGGTACGATTTCTGCTGTGAGAAGTGCCGCAACGACTATATCAAGAACAATTCTTAGGAGGAAAAAAGTATGAGTCAGAAGACCAGTGAAAAGATTACGGTGTATCCGCTGTCCCTGAACGGCGACACCTTCAACGGATTTAAGTCCGACTTCGATCAGCTGCTCCGGCAGCTCATCACTGAGATGGAGAAGCGGGAGAGCGAGGACGCCACCATCAGCGTCAAGTTCTCTGTCAAGCTGGCTCCCGATCAGGCTCGTGACTTTCAGGCGAATGGCTACGATGGTATGCGTGACATCATCAAGCCCAGTTTCAAGCACGAGATCTCCACGGTCATGCAGGTCAAGAACAAGAAGTCTGGTAATGTGGGCGGCAATATGGAGCTGGCATGGGACAAGAACCTCCACCAGTACATCATGCGTCCTATCGATAACGGTCAGACTACCTTCTTTGACGAGGATGGTAACAACACTGCTGAGTATGTGGTAGCTGGCGAAGCCAGCGGTGAGTCCGGCGGTGAGCCGGTGGCGCTGGAAGGTGCGGAGCCTCTGGGTCTGCCTGCTCCTGAAGCTACCGACGGGGCTGTCATCGATGTTCAGGCGGTGGATATGACGGAGTATGACGAGGAGGCTGAGATGCAGAAAGCCATTTCTGCTGGCCCCGCAGAGATCAAGGACAACCCCTTTGACTGGCTGAAGCAGTTCCTCGGTCAGAAGCTGAAGGTCATGGAAGCCAACGACAATTTCACTGCCAGAAATGCTGCTGGCACTGTGGTATTCTCCTCCGCTGTGCCCAATACGAGCTGCCAGTTCTGCCCCGCTCAGATCCTGGAGTTCCGTGAGGGTTACACGCTGGAGGTCTGTGCCCACTATGACGGCACTCCCGATGAACCCGGCAATGTTATTGGCATCTCCGTCTGGTGCGTGGAAGACAAGACCACCATTGCCCAGTTCAAGGCGCCTGTCATCACCGTCGATCCTCAGATCCCGGTTGACGAAGACTACGCTTACGAAGATCCCGACCAGTAAGTGTACAACGGAGTTTGTTTCCTATGCGGTAAAACGGGGACGCTCGAAGAACACCATGTCTTCGGCGGCCCCAACCGCAGCCTATCGGAGAGGGACGGGCTGAAGGTAGGGCTGTGTGGGGACAGTTGCCACAGAAACGGCAAGAGATCAGCCCACGCCTGCCGGGAAACCAGAGAGGCACTTCGCCAGTTCTGGCAGATCCGGTACATGATGAGAACCAAATGCTCAGTCCGGGACTTCATCGTCCGATATGGAAGGAACTATCTGGAGCTTGAGTATTACGATGACGAGAGGAGTTACCCGATGAATGTAATCGCAATCAGCGGTCGTTTGGTGAGAGATCCTGAACTCAGGTACACCGGCGATCAGAAAGCCTGCTGTGCATTCACCATCGCAGTTGACAGACCCGGCACGAGAGAAAAGACCGACTTCATCGACTGCATCGCATGGGAGAAGAAGGCAGAGTTCGTAAGCAAGTATTTCAAGCGTGGAAGTCGGATCGAGGTGTCCGGCATCATCACCAGCCGATCCTACGAGGCAAAGGACGGAGGAAAGCGAAAGGCTGTTGAGGTCAGATGCGATCAGGTGTTCTTTGGCGACAGCAAGAGGGAGCAGGAAGGGAGCCAGCAGGGGAGCGGCGCTTATGGCGGCTACTCCGCACCGGCAAGCTCCGGCGCCAGCGACTTCGAGCAGATCGATGATGAGGATACCCAGCTTCCGTTCTGATAGGAGGTAGCCCGTGCCTACCTATCAGGAGCTTGCTATCATGTTCCGGGCAATCGAAGCCTGGGGCGAGGATTCCCAGATGAAGATGCTTCTGGAGGAGATGTCCGAACTCCAGAAGGAGATCTGCAAGAGTTGGCGTGGTGCCGACAATGTGGATCACATCGCAGAAGAAATCGCTGATGTGGAGATCATGCTTGAACAGCTCAAGCTGATGACCGGCAGCGTGGACAAGGTTAAGACTATCAGAGAGCAGAAGCTCCGCAGACTGGAGCAGAGGCTCGATGAATACGAAAAGAAAGGAAATTGATATGAAAAGACTGTTTACCTCTGAATCCGTTACCGAAGGTCATCCCGATAAGGTGTGTGACCAGATCTCCGATGCCGTGCTGGATGCGGTTCTGGCTCAGGACCCCAACGGTCGTGTCGCCTGTGAGGTGTGCTGCACCACCGGCATGGTTCTCGTCATGGGCGAGATCAGCACCACTGCCCAGCTCGACATCCCGGCGATCGTTCGTCAGAAGCTGATCGAGATCGGCTATGACCGTCCTGCCGCTGGCTTCGATGGCAACACCTGTGCCGTGCTGGTATCTCTGGACAATCAGAGTCCCGACATCGCCATGGGCACCAACTCTGAGGTCGGCGGTGCCGGCGATCAGGGTATGATGTTCGGCTACGCCTGCCGGGAGACCAGCGATCTGATGCCTCTGGCGATCACCCTTGCGAACCAGATGGCATACAGACTCTCCCAGTGCCGCAAGGATCAGACCCTTCCCTATATCCTGCCCGATGGCAAAACTCAGGTTACGGTGGAGTACGGGGAGGATGGGTGGCCTTCCAGAATTGACACCATCGTCATCTCCACCCAGCATCTGCCGGAGATCGATTCCGCTCAGTTGGGTGTGCCCCTGGTCAAGCACATCATCGAGCCTGTCCTGAAGGATCTGAAGCTGAGCAGACCCGACATCGATGTGGACAGCTACAACCTGTACATCAACCCCACCGGTCGTTTCGTCAAGGGCGGTCCCGCAGCGGACTCCGGTCTGACCGGTCGTAAGATCATCGTGGACACCTACGGCGGCTACGCTGCACACGGCGGTGGCGCCTTCTCCGGCAAAGACCCCTCCAAGGTCGATCGCTCCGGTGCATACATGGCACGGTATATCGCCAAGAACATCGTTGCCGCTGGTCTGGCAGATAAGTGTCAGGTGCAGCTCGCCTACGCCATCGGCGTGGCAGATCCCGTGTCCGTGCTGATCGATACCTACGGCACCGGCAGATACCCCGACGATAAGATCAGCGAGGCCGTCCTGAAGTGCGTGGATCTGACGCCCAACGGCATCATCCGCTGCCTGGATCTGAAGAAACCCATCTATCAGGCAACGGCGGCATACGGTCACTTCGGCAATGTACACGGCACCTGGGCGAAGAGCTGGGAAGCCGCAGACCTGACCCAGAATCTCTGGAAGGCTCTGGAAGAGTAAGTAATATCCCCTGCCTCTTCCCCCGAAGGGGGGAGAGGTGGGGGGAACAAGTGTTGATGGAGGTATAGAATGTCGAACCCTGTGTTGACCCCAGCGATGAGAAAGGAGATCGTTGAGCTGACCATCAAGACCTATCAGGAGGAGATGGAACGCCAGCGCAAGTTGGCCCATGACAAGAGGCTGAGGAACACCAAGCTCCTTCTCATCAACTACCGTGGGCTGTTGTCCCACAGCGAAAGTGCAATCTATGAAGCATCCCAGTGTGACGAAGATGTCTACGATGTCCTCTACCTGATGACCGGCGGCAAGTCTGACCAGCAGCTCTATGTGGACAGCATCAAGAAGAGTGCCGGACGCACGAAATTGATCCTGGAACACATCAAAAGAGCCATCGATGACTACGAACGGTACTGTGTTCGCACCGGAAAAGAGGAAGAAATGCGTCGTTGTCGCACCATTAAGCGGATGTACATCGAGGAAGATCCTTGGGAAGTGCAGGACATTGCAGACCGTGAATTGGTAGATGTCAGCACCGTCTACAAGGACATTAAGGAGGCAATTCGCCGCCTGACACCAAGAATTTTCGGGATTGATGGGCTGATTTGATCAGTTCACGCCAAAAATCCGCCATTGACTTGCAACTTACCGTTATGGTATGCTTAGCCTGCAAACTTCAGATATGTCACACCATAAAAAAACGCGCGTGACCCTGGGTTTGACCTGACAGCGGTAAAAATTTCGCTCCAGATAGCTTTTCCGATTGACTCCAGACGGTAACAGGTTAGAATGAAGATAGGTTCAAACCTTACCAGAACGGTCAGGAGGTAGCGACATGGAAAAGAAATCCGATAAAGTCAGGAGGCTGGTGCAAAGCGGCGACTTCAAGTCAGCGCTCCGCATCGCAAAGGACTTCCGGCTGGGAATCAGCAAGGCACAGTCCGATGCGATGAGGTTGGCGTATGAGTGCATGGTCCATGGCCGGTTCTATCAATCTCTCGGCTACGATCTCGACGAGAAAGTAGGGGAGGGCCTGAAAGTTCTGACTGGACTATACGGAAGGAGCTGTAACAGTGATCTACACCAGCAGATATGCCAACCCGGAGCTTAAATCCGGGAAATACACAGTTGTAGGGATCACCCGTGGGGCGCCGAAGTTCAAGCTCGGTTACTCGCTTGCCGGTAACATCCTTGAGATCGCACCGCCCGGTTATCTCTTCAACGAGTACGACAGAAAGAGATTCACACCTCAGTATTTCAAGCACATGGACAGAACAGGTCCTGCATTGATCGCACGGATGCTGAGCTTCTATGAAAAGCAAGGAAAGGATGTCGTACTTTGCTGCTACGAGGATGTAAGAAACCCGGAGGACTGGTGTCACCGGTTAGTATTCGCTGAGTGGTGGCAGTCGAGGACCGGCGAGTGCATCCCTGAGTTGCCTGACCCGTCCCCGAACAAGTGGCGACGGAAGGAACCGGAGCGGAAGATCGTCGAACAGGCGGCTCCCCCGGAACCTGAAGTTGTCCAGATGAAGATGTGGTAATATCCGCCGATAGCTCAGAATGTAGAGCACCTGACTCTTAATCAGGGGGTCGCAGCGTTCAAATCCTGCTCGGCGGACCAAGCCAAAATGAGCCATGTTGGGAATTGTCCCGCATGGCTCATTTTTTATGCCGTTTTCCAGAGGCTCACGCCTTTGAAAATAACCCACCCTATGGATCGAAACCGCTCCAGTCGCTCCAGTAGGGAATTTACAGAAAGGCTGGTGACAGCATTGCCGAAATTCCAGAACCCCGGAGCGTTCTTCCTTGGTACGCTGGTTGCTCAGGAGCAGAAGTTCCTGAAACCGCTCATTGAGAACGCTCTGAAGAACGGCTACACACGGTTTGTAGAACCCTGCGCCGGTGCCTTTGCAATGTCCCACATTGCGGCACAGAGCGGATACAAGCCGGAGCAGATCGAATCCAGCGATGTTGCGATGTTCACCTCGATCATGGGTTACGCCATCACAGGCCAGTCCCTTGAGGAGTTGGAGATCCGGGCACATGGATTCAGCAACGAGGAGCTTCTCGATCCTGCGGTAGCACTGTACGCACAGCTCTACCTCCGCACTGTCAAGAGTGCCGGTAAGGAGTATTTCTACAACATCATGCGGGATCTGGAGTGCCGGAAGGATGAACACATCCGGTACATCAGAGAGCAGCTTGACCGGGCAAAGGATTCCCTGCACGGCATGAGCTACCGTCCCCTTGATATGTGGAAACACCTGGAGGAGTGCTACGATGACCCCCATGCCATCGTCATTGCCAATCCGCCCACCTACACGGCGGGTTTTGAGAAGTGGTATGACACAGGCGGTCGGATGTCGTGGAAGGAACCGGAGTACGGTATCTTCGATCCGTCCACAGGTCTGAAGGAACTGTATGAAAAGATGCAGGATGCCAAGTGCCTTTTGGTCTGCTATGAGGAGAACGCTCCCGGCCTGACCGCTGGCACACCGATCTTTGCCAGATACGGAGTGCGTGATGGCATCAATGTGTACCTGACCACCAACAGACCCGAAGAGGCGACAGCCCTTGCCAACGGCAAGATCATCACCAGACCCAACGAAAGCAAGCTGGAGCCTCTGGACTGTTCGATCCTGCCCCGTGATTATGAGATCACCCGGAAGTCAAAAGTACAGATCACCCAGATTGAGCGGACTGCAGCACAGTATTACCGCAAGCTCTGGACGCACAATTTCGTCGGCTCCTCGGCGCCTATCAACATGGCGGTCCTGATCGACGGTATGCTGGCTGGCGTATTCGGTCTGGACAAATCCGCTCTGACGATGGGTGCCTTTGGTACTCAGGTCAGCGACGCTGTGTTTCTCATGTACGGCATGACCGTGCCTCACCAGAAGTACCGCCTGGGACGGCTCCTGACCATGCTGGCTCAGAACAAGCCCCTGATTATGAAGATCTGCACAGATCTGGAGAAGGAAAAGGCTAAGAGCCTGAAGACGGTACAGATGACCAAGCATCCTGAAGCCAAAGAAATGCGGGGCCTCATGGAACTGACCAAGAGGGTGCCCGACAAGAAAATGGGCTTCAGGCTCACCTACGAATCCCCGTTGTATGACCGCAATGCTAAACAGGCACTAAATGAGTGGCTGGGAAAGGAAGAAAGATGGCTGAAGAAACGAGAGCAAACGAAGGCAGAGTCCCTTACGAAGTAGTCGCTGACATGGGTTCTGGTCTGCTGATCGCCAAGGTCAAGCTGACTGACATCCGTGAGCAGGACATCAACGCCAGAATTATGAAGACCGAGATGCAGAAGCAGCTCACTGACAACATCAAGAAGCGTGGTCAGTTGGAGAGTCTTCCGTTCTGTGCGTATATCAACAACCGCATTGAGATCATCTCCGGTCACCACCGTATCCGTTCTGCAAAGGACGCCGGTATCCTGACGGAGATCTTTGTCATTCTGGACATCAGCGGCCTCCGCAGATCCCAGGTGGCAGCCAAGCAGATTGCCCACAACGCCATCTCCGGCTTCGACGATCAGTCCACCCTGCGTGAGATTGCGAAGATGATCGACGATGTGGACGATATGCTGGAGAGCTATGTCGGTAAAGACATCATTGGAGAGCCTATGGCGGAGCTGGAGAAGCTCCTGTCCCCGAAGGTGGAGTTCGACTGGAAGAATGTGACCTTTACCTTCTTGCCCCACCAGTTGAAGGACATGGAGAAGCTGATCTCCACGCTGGACAGTCTGAGTCCTGACTTCCTGGGCGTTGCTCCCATCGAACTGCACCAGCCTTTTGTTGAGGCGATTACCAAGTACCAGCAGTTTGCCAATGTCAAGAACACCGGCGCTACGGTACACGCTATGATCAGATCCACGGAGCAGTTGTTCGAGGATCTGCACTATGACGAGAGTCAGGAATGGGTCCAGCTTACGACCCTGTTCGGTAGCCCCGCTATCCCCAAGGAAGCGGCAGACATCATCACTGAAGCCCTGAAAAAGATGTCCGAATCGGGCACCGTCGGGGCGAAGAACAAGTGGCAAGCCTTGGAGTTTTGGGCGGCTGATTATCTTGCAGGAAAGTAGGTGACAGCCGTTGGCGGCCACACAGAAGTATAACCCGGAATATCACGATGACTGGGCGTGGTCGCTGGCGATCCGAGGAGCAACCGATCAGGAAATAGCGGATTCCTTCGGCGTGTCACGCAGAACGATCATTCGCTGGAGGCAGGAGCATGAGTCCTTTGAGGAGGCGATCATGCGAGGCAAAAGTGGTGCCGACGCCAAAGTCGAACGATCCCTGTTTAAGAGAGCGCTGGGTTATGACTATGAAGAAACCGAAAAGGTCATTGAGGTTGACAAAGACGGCAACCCCAAACCGGCTAAGGTCAGAACCAAGAAAGTCCATGTCCCTGCGGATGTGGGCGCTATGTGCTTCTGGCTGAAGAACCGGGCACCCGATGAATGGGCTGACAGACCTCACGGAACGATGGAGGTGGAGGATCTCGATGAAACAGACTCTGAGATCTACGGCGGCGGCTAAGCAGAGAGCAGCCCTTGACCGCCAGTACATCCGCCGGAAGACGATTCCGTACAAGTTCAGTGAGAAGCACAAGGAGTACATCAGGCGGTGTACAAAATGCACCTTCAACTTTGCCGAGGGAGCGGTTCGTGCCGGTAAGACAGTGGATAACATCTACGCATTTGCCCATGAGCTGAAGACCACGCCTGACAGAATCCACCTTGCCACCGGTTCCACTATGGCAAACGCCAAGCTGAATATTGGCGATTGCAACGGTCTGGGTCTGGAGTGGATCTTCAGAGGCCAGTCCCGGTGGGGACAGTACAAGGGTAATGAGTGCCTGTATATCTGCGGCCCTGCTACCAAGTACAAGACGAAGATCGTCATCTTCGCCGGCGGCGCCTTCTCCGACAGTTTCAAAAAGATCCGTGGTAACAGCTACGGTATGTGGATTGCGACTGAGATCAACCTCCACCATGACACGACGATCAAGGAAGCGTTCAACCGTCAGCTTGCTGCCAAGCGCAGAAAGATCTTCTGGGACTTGAACCCGGATCATCCGAAGGCTCCGATCTATGCTAACTACATCGATAAGTACAGGGATTTAGACGCTGCGGGGAAGCTCCTGGGCGGCTACAATTACCAGCACTTCACTATCTTTGACAATGTGAATATCTCGGATGAGAGAAAGCGGGAGATCATCAGTCAGTACGATGAGAGCAGCATCTGGTACATCCGGGACATCCTGGGCAAGCGAAGCATTGCCGAGGGTATCATCTATCCGAAGTTCGCCGCAATCACGACTTCGGACAATGACTACCTGAAGATCACAGTCAAGCAAGCCCAACAGCTTGCGGCACAGCACCAGCTCCTCCAGATTACGATAGGCGTTGACTTCGGTGGCAATGGCTCCGGTCACGCCTTTGTTGCGTCTGCACCTACGATCGGTTATGAGAAGCTGATCGCCCTGTCATCTGAACTGCACACGAACACCGATATTGACCCGGAGGATCTGGGCGATCTTCTGGTTCAGTTCGTGAAGCGGGTGATTGCAACCTACGGCTCAGTCGGTCAGATCTGGTGCGACTCTGCTGAGCCTGTCCTCATTCGAGGCATGAGAAAGTCCCTTGCCAGAGCTGGCTTGGGCAACATTTCCGTTGGTTACGCCCTGAAGGAGCGAGTCAACGACAGAATCTTCACCGTGACAAGCCTGTGTGCAAAGGACAGGTTCCTGTACACAGAAGATTGCGAATCACTGGCAGATGCAATGCGTACTGCCATTTGGGACTCCAAGAAGATCGAACTGGAACGACTCGACGACGGCACCTCTGACATCGACAGCATGGACGCCTTCGAGTATTCCTTCGAGCATGACATCAAGTATTACATCGAGATGGTGAGTTAGGCGGTGAGGAAATGAACATCTTTAAGGAAATTAGAAAGGCGGTGAGGAAACTGTTTCGGAAGAACAACATTGAGGCTGCATTCGGCGTCAACATTGCGGTATCTACCAAGATGGAAGAAGCTATGCAACTCTGGACGGATATGTTTGAGGATCATCCTCCCTGGAAGGATGAAGGGAAGGGCAAAAAGACCCTGAATCTCCCGGCTTCCATCGCCTCTGAACTGGCACGACTGGTAACGGTTGAGATGAAGTCGGAGGTCACAGGAAGCCCCAGAGCGGAGTTTATCAATGCCCAGTACCAGCCTGTCCTCAAGCGTATTCGCTCAATCTCTGAGTACGCTGTCGCTATGGGCGGCGTCGTGCTGAAGCCCTTTGTATCCGGCGACCGGATCTTCGTTACCACCGTTCAGGCGGTGGACTTTTACCCGACTGCGTTCGACTCTGACGGCAATGTGACCGGCGGCGTGTTTACGGACTACTCCTACAAGGGGAACTACAAGTACACCCGTCTGGAGGAACACAAGCTGGAGGGTGGGGCGTATCTGATCAGGAACAAGGTCTACCGGCTGACGATCAACGAGGTCACAGCCACCAACGACAATGCCCTCGGCAATGAGGTGCCTCTGACTGAGGTGGATGAATGGGCTGAGATCCAGCCTGAAGTCACGATCAACGGCATGGAGAGAACCCTGTTCTCGTACTACCGTATGCCCTTCGCCAACAACATCGAGCCGAGATCTCCGCTGGGTGTGTCCGGTTTCTCCAAGGCGAAGGATCTGATCAAGGAAGCTGACCGGCAGTATTCCGAGATCCTCTGGGAATACGAGGCTGGCGAGTCTGCGATCCACGCTTCCTCCAACCTGTTCAAGAAGGACAAGGACGGCAAGACCATTCTGCCGGAGGGCAGGGAGCGTCAGTACCGCACCTTCGACTTTGACCGGGATCAGAAAATCGAACCCTATAACCCGACCTTCCGTGACGGCAGCCTGTTCAATGGCCTGAACGAGTACCTCCAGCGCATCGAGTTCATGTGCGGTCTGGCTTATGGCACCCTGTCCAAGCCCACCCAGGTTGATAAGACAGCCACCGAGGTCAAGCAGTCCAAGCAGAGATCCTTCACCACCGTCTGTGACATCCAGAAGGCATTGCAGACGGCGCTGGAGAACCTGATCTATGCCATGGATGCCCTGGCTACCCTGTATGATCTGGCTCCCGAAGGCACCTACGAGGTGTCTTTTGAGTTCGACGATTCCATCATCGTTGACCGTGAGGTGGAGTTCAGCAGACTGATGTCGATGGCTCACGCTGATATGATCCGACCCGAAAAGGTCGTGGCGTGGTACTTCGGTGTCAGCGAAGAGGAGGCTCTGACGATGCTCCCCGCACCGCCTCCTCCGATGGAAGTCCCTCCGGTAGATGAGGAATAATGCTCACCCCTGAACAGCTTGCCGAATTTCCTCAGTACATCGAGGATCTGTTTCTTGACTACGAGGAGTTCGTAATCAAGGATTTCTCCAGACGAGTAGCTGAGGCAGGGCGAGTCACCGATACTGCAAAGTGGCAAGCACGAAGAGCGTCTGAGTGGGGAGCAAGCAGGAAGGCTATTGATGCTGAAGCAAAGAGAGTCCTCCGGCTCTCCGGCAAGGGTGTCAGTAACATCCTGACTGACGCTTTCAACTTGTCCAACGCTGCCGACTACAACCGGTATCGTGGTGCCGGACTACTCGTTGACCGGGCGATCTCCAGTGAACGCCTCATGCGGTATCTGGAGGCGGCGATCAAGCAGACCAATGGCACCATGCAGAACATCACCGGCACGATGGGTTTTGTCACCGGTCGGAACGGCAGAACTCAAAGCCTGAGTAGTGCATATACGAGGGCGCTCGATCTTGCACAGCTTCAGGTTTCCTCTGGTGTGTTGGACTACAACACCGCAATCAGAAATGCCGTCAAGACACTGGCTGATAGCGGTGTCCAGTACATCGACTACGAGAATGGCTACCACATGAACATCGGTTCCGCTGCACGGATGTGTACGCTGTCCGGCATCAATCAGATGGCAGCCAGAATGAATGATCAGATCTGTGATGACTTGGGCTTGGATCTGGTCGAAGTCACAGCCCACGCCGGTGCCAGACCCTCGCATCAGGTTTGGCAGGGCGGCATCTTTAGTAGATCTGGCAAAAGCGATAAGTATGAAGACCTCTATGCGGCTACCGGCTTAGGAACCGCTGGAGGTCTTTGTGGTGCTTTCTGCCGGCACAACTACTACGGCTACCTCGAAGGCTCACCCCGAACATGGACTCCTGAGAAGCTGGCAAATATCGACCCGCCCCCGGTGGTGATCGATGGCAAGGAGTACAGCTTCTATGACCTGACGCAGAAGCAGAGGGACATGGAGCGTCAGATCCGGGCTACCAAGAGAGAGCTGATCGGTTACGACGAAATCCCGGAGATGAGGGATGAGTTCGTATCTGCCAGTATTCGCCTCAATCGTCAGAGGCGCCGGTATGAAGAGTTTTCCGAAAAGGCTGGTCTTCCGACAAAGCCTGATCGGACTCAGGAATACAAGTACGGAAGAAGCATATCAACAAAGGCCGTATGGGCCAACAGAAAAGGAGCATGAGTTATGAAGAAAGCTGAACTGATCGCAACCGTTGAAGCCGCTCTTGCGGAAGGCGGCGTCCTGGGCATCGCCCTGATGATCCACATGCCTACCGGCGAGACCGAGATCATCGAGAACCCCAATGTCCCTGCCAAGCTGGCATACATCCAGCGGGCTTACAACGATGATCTGGTGCTGAACACCTGTCCCGACATCTACATCGAGGACTTCGGTCTGGTTCGCACCCACGACACCATGGACTTCGGCACCGCCATCCAGAACCTGAAGAACGGCGCTCGTATCGCTCGTCAGGGCTGGAACGGCAAGAATATGTATGTGTTCCTGGCAGAAGGCCAGTCCATCGAGTTCACCACCCCGGCGGACATGAGCGAGTTCAAGGATCAGGAAGTCGAGGTCAGCGACATGATGGTTCTGCGTACTGCCCAGGGCACCCTGCAGCCCGGTTGGCTGGCAACCCAGTCCGACATCCTGGCTGAAGACTGGTATGTCGTTTCCTGATACTCTTTTCTGAGGCACACACAGGGAACGCTCAGGTCGCTTCTAAGCGGCTCAAATTCCAGCAAACACTTTTCCCATCAAATCAAAACAGGACGCTTCTGGAAGGGCTTCAGCCAATCCAGAGGCGTCTTCGTTTCAATTCACACAGAAAGGGGTGATTCCCATGCCACGGGTTTGCGATATGGACTCCAGAGTCTATAAGCCGGAACCGATGAATATTGGCAGAAGCCGTCACGGGAGAGGCGGCGG
This sequence comes from Oscillospiraceae bacterium, assembly GCA_017501695.1. GTDB lineage: Bacteria > Bacillota > Clostridia > Oscillospirales > Oscillospiraceae > Faecousia. The sequence continues at coordinate 96,667 of JAFVWL010000128.1, read as the reverse complement.
GTGAGAGGAGGTGATCCTCATATCTCCCACGGCACAGGGTCAAGTGCCAAAGACTATTAAATGATTTCTCTGGCATGGGTGAGATCTAAATACGCCATGCTCCGCAGTTGCCTGAGTGAACAGGCGTTTAAGCCAAATCAGCGGAAGAAAGGAAAATGTATGACCTTTTTGCAGAAACTGTTTGCCGAGGGTGAGTCCCTGACTTGGGATCAGCTCCGTGCAAAGATCGAAGCAGACAAGAACCTGAAGATCGTCAACCTGAGTGACGGCGGCTACATCTCCAAGGAGAAGCATGATGCAGCCATTGCTACCAGGGACACGAAAATCAGCGGTCTGGAGACCCAGCTCTCCGAGGCCAACACCACGATCCAGTCCTACAAGGATATGGACCCCGAAGGTGCCAAGAAGGCAGCAGCCGATTGGGAGCAGAAGTATGCGGCCGATACTAAGGCTCTCCAGGACAAGCTCGACGCTCAGGCTACTGAGTTCGCAGCAAAGACCTACCTTGCTGGCTTCCAGTACACCGACGATCTCGTTCGGGAAGCTATCTATGCGAAGTTCATGGCTAAGAAGTTCAAGCTCGAAGGCGACAAGTTTGTCGGTGCCGACGAGTTCATGGCTGAAATGCAGAAGGCTTATCCTTCCAGCTTCGTCACCAAGCCTGATCCCGAACCCAATCCCCAGCCCAACCCCCAGCCTCAGCCCCAGCCGCAGCCGCAGCCTCCCAAGCCGAATCCTGCTGTTGCGAAGCCTTGGTTCGCTCCTCAGCAGCCCCCTGCAAATCCCACCAAGAAGCGCTCTCTGCTGGAGCTGATGAAGTACAAGAACGAGCACCCCGATGCTCAGATCAATTTTAATGAATGAAAGTGAGGTAACACACTATGCCCGGTATTTTCGACGAGAAGATCTTTAACGCTGAGGTATTTCAGGGTTATGTTGATCGCATCCCCAACACCAAGCGGAAGGCTCTGATCACCTCCCGTGCTATCCGTCCCCGCCCCGATCTGGCTTCTGCCATGAAGGATCAGACCGGTGGCAACTACATCACCACCACCATGCGTGGTCTGATCTCCGGTTCCGTCCCCCAGAACTACGACGGCAAGACCGACATGACCCCCAACAAGACCAAGACCTTCCGGCACTCCCGTGTGGTCGTCGGTCGTATGAACGCATGGACCGAGAACGACTTCAGCTTCGACATCACCGGTGGCGAAGACTTCCTGGAGAATGTCGCAGAGCAGATCAGCGAATACTGGTCTGAGATCGATCAGGACACCCTGCTGTGCATTCTGAAGGGCATCTTCAATATGACCGGCGCCGCCAACCTGAAGTTCGTTGAGAACCACACCTACGACATCACCGATGTCGAGAACTCCGAGGGTAAGGTCGGTCACATGGACGCCACCAGCCTGAACAGCGCCATGCAGCAGGCTTGCGGCGACAACAAGTCCTCCTTCGCTCTGGTGTGCATGCACTCTGTTGTTGCCACCAACCTGGAGAACCTGAAGCTGCTGACCTACCTGAAGTACACCGACGCTAACGGCATGGAGCGTGAGATCGGTCTGGCTACCCTGAACGGTCGTCTGGTTCTGATCGACGACGCTATGCCCGTCAAGGAAGTCGAGGGTTCTGAAGCTGTCACCGCCGTTGCTGAAACGAAGGGTGTTTACACTCTCACCGTTTCTGCGGCTGCGATTGCTGAAGACAAGCTCGAAATCAAGCTCGGCGGCGAGACCGTTGTCACCTACCTTGCTGACGGTGATGCTACTGCTGCTGGTGTCGGCGGCACTCTCAGAACGATGTGCAAAGGCTGCGCTGCGATCACCGACCTGTTCACGGTAACTGGTACTGGTGCGAATGTAGTCTTCACTCAGAAGGTTGGCGGCACTGGTACTACTCCGACTGTGACCTGCACTCAGACCACCAGCGGCACTATCGCCGCTTCGGTTGCTACTACCACTGCTGGTGTAGCTGCTGTTGCTGCGAAAGCTGCCGTTGCCGCTCACAAGGAGTACACCACCTACGCTCTGGGCGAGGGCGCCATCGAGTACACCGACTGCGGTGCCAAGACTCCCTACGAGGTCGATCGTGATCCTCGTACCAACGGTGGTCAGGATACCCTGTACTCCCGTCAGCGTAAGTGCTTCGCACCTTACGGCATCAGCTTCACCCAGAATTCCATGGCTACCCTCAGCCCCACCGACGCTGAGCTGGAGGATGGCATCAACTGGGAGCTGGTCAACTCCATGACCGATGGCGAGGCCGAGTACATCGACCACAAGGCGATCCCCATCGCCCGTATCATCAGCCGGGGCTAATGCCCTCTGCCGGGACCAGGAAGCTGGTCCCGGTTTTCTCAGTAGAAGGGAGTGATCACCGTGGTATATGCTGACTACGCATACTACCAATCCGCTGACGGATTCTGCGGCACCAAGCTGACAGAAACTCAGTTCAACGAGTACAGGGTCAAAGCCCAGTCGTTCGTTGACATGATTACCTTCCACCGCATCGAGGAGGTGGGAATGACCGAGGAGGAGATCCCGGTCTATGTCAAGAACACCGTCTGCGCTCTGTCTGAGTACATGAAGCGGTTTGATGATGATGGCGGTGCTATCAAGGCATCTGAAACCATCAGCAAACAGTCGGTCAGCTATTTCCGGGAGCAGGGTTCCTCCAAGGAATCCGAGATGCTCAAGGTTGCCATGTCCTACCTCGATGGCACATGGCTGGCATACAGAGGGGTGTAGCGATGCTTACGAACACCGCAGCAACCATCTACAATGTCCACACAGACCCGGATACCGGAAAGACCGATTACCGGCGGACAGTGATCCCGGCAGTCCACTGGGAAGACATCGCCGGTTCCAGCACCTCTGGAACGAGCCACCCTTCGGCAAACAGCGCTTCGATCTTCATTCCGTTTTATGCACAGGACAGCATGAGCCGGAAATATGTCCCGCCTGTTGATTATGCAGATATGACTGATGAGGAGAGGGATAAGCACTGGACGCTGGGCAAGGGAGATCTGATCATCAAGGGTGAGATCCCAGATGAGATCACCCCTGAAAGCGGTGGCATCAAGAAGTTCTCATATCTCCACAATGACGCTGTTACCGTCCAGAACATCCTGACCGCTGATTATGGCAGTTATGCCATGCGGCATTGGGAGGTGACGGCGGTATGAGTCTTGGTCGTGGACAAGTGAAAATGACCTTCAAGCTCGATCCGATCAGCAAGATCAAGCTCAAGCGGAATCTCGAAAAGGACGGCAAAGCTCAGCGGTTTTTGACCCATGAGATCCGTCGCTTGTCAGATCCGTATGTCCCCATGGACAAAGGTGTGCTGAAGAATACCGCAGTTGAGGATGTTGACTCCATTACCTATATCCAGCCCTACGCCGCTGTGCAGTGGTACAACAACAAAGGCAACGGTCTCCGTGGCAAGATGTGGTGTATCCGAATGTGGCAGGACAGGGGAAGGGAAGTAGTCAAGTCCGTTGCAAACTATGTAGGAGGTAGAGTCGGATGAGTGAAGGAAGCGAGAACTTCAAGTCCATTGTGGAATGTATCCGTGACTTCGTGAAGAAATGCCCGTACCTGAGTGAGTTCCACAGAGGTATCGGCGTGGACTATCTGGCAGAGGACACCCAGTCTTACATGATCGAGGCGGTTCCCTGCAACCCGATTGTCAAGCGATATGTCAGCGGACAGTCCGTGCGACAGTTCCAGTTCTATTTCGCCAGTAGGGAAACCTACTCCAGAAATGTGCTGGACAATCTGGAAAACTGTGCGTTCTACGAGCGCTTTCAGAACTGGCTCGAAGAATGCACCAAGAACGATGATCTGCCGGAGCTTACCGGCGGAAAGGTTGCTCGTGAGATCATGGCAACGACCCACGGATATGTGTTCGATGCCGAACAGTCCAAGGCTCAGTACATGATCCAGTGCAACCTCATTTATTTTTGCCCATAAGGAGGTAATGTCAAATGGCTGTTGATCAGACCAAAGTAAGTGTCCCCAATCCCGTCATGCGTAACAAGGTCGCTGACTATCTGAAGGTCAACGACAAGTATGTTCTGATGGGTGTTGGCTTTGAAACCCTGGACGAAAGCCCCAACGCTCAGTCCATGCAGAAGACCTATGTCAATCAGGCTACTGCAACCACCATCATCAAGAGCTATCAGACCGAGTTCCCCTACACCGCAGACATGATCATCTCCGAGGAGGCGGTGGTCGCTCTGTACAAGTGTGGTCGTGACCATCTGATCGGCACTGATGCCATGTTCCAGTATTGCAGAGTGGATCTGTTCGACCCCGTGGAAGGCGAGGCCAATGTCTACAAGGCTCGTGAGTTCATCGTTTCCAACGAGGTCTCCGGCAACACCGGTAACGGTGGCGATCCTCTGACCCTGGCTGGCACCCTGAAGTGCGTTGGCGATCCCGTCTTCGGCACTTTCAACACCACCACCGGCGAGTTCACCCCTGACGAAGACGCCGCCAGCGGTGAAGAAACCAACTAAACGATAGGAGGGTAATTCATGAAGTTCAAGATCCTCGATGAAGAGTTCGAGCTGGATTTTCTGGATGCCGATGTGATGGAACGAATTGAGGCCATCGTCGATGAAACCCAGAAGAAGAATCTGGCGCAGAACTATAACGGCATGACGCAGAGTCAGGCTATCCGTACCCAGTGCGGCATCATCTTCGATTGCCTGGATAATATCCTTGGCGAAGGCGCCAGTAACAGAATCTTTAAGGGTCGCACGAACCTGAAGCAGACTCTGCTGGCTTTTGAGAGCCTGATGAATGCGAAGAACCGTTGCACCGAAGAGATCAGTGAGCTGCGTGACAAGTATAGTCCGAACCGGGCGCAGCGCAGAGCGAATAAGGGGAATCCCCAGGTTCGCTATCCGAATCACAAGAAGGGCGGCAACCATAAGTGAGTCTTCTGATCGATAAGCTCCCCACCTATGTCACGATCCACGGACAGAGGTATGATCTGAACACGGACTTTCGATACTACGCTATGTTTGAGTCCCTGATGTTCGATGACGAGCTGACCGATCAGGAAAAGCTGGAAAAGGCACTGAAGCTCTGCTACAAGAACGCCATTCCCTCGGACCTGAACGCAGCAGTAGACCAGCTCATGTGGTTCTATCGCTGTGGCAAGGACGAGAAGAAGAGGTCAAGCCGGAGATCCGCCGGTAACAAGCGGGTTTACGACTTCGAGTTCGATGATGCACTGATCTTCTCCGCCTTCAGACAGCAATATGGAGTCGATCTTCACGAAGAGGAAATCCACTGGTGGAAGTTCAAAGCGATGATGCAGAACCTGAGTGATAATACGGAGTTCGTAAAGGTGATGTCCTATCGGGCAATCGAAATTACGGGCAGTATGACGAAATCCCAAAAGGAGTTCTATCAGGATATGAAGCGGATTCATGCTCTCCCGACACCCGCTCGTGAGGCCAAGGAGAACAACGCCATTGTGGAAGCCCTTTTGAACGGCGGCGATCTGAGTCACCTAAATCTGGGAGGTACTGCCAATGCAGGAAACTGAACAGAAGAAGGAAATGAGGAAGGTCAAGTGCCCGTTTTGTGGCTATGAGATGCCTATCTTTTATCGTCCCGGCACGGCAGCGTGTCGGGACATTTTTGTCAAATGCAAGGGAAAGCATTGCAGAAAAGAATTTGAAATCCGAATTGAAGTCAAGTAGTGCCTGAGTGCCGATGACTGATTCACCATTTGGAGGTGATGACATTGGCAGACGGCAAGATCGTAATTGATACCTCGCTTGACGGAACTGGATTTGAAGAAGGTATCTCCAAGCTCGGCTCAATAGCAAGTACCGGGCTGAAGGCTGCCACTGCTGCCATCACAGCAGTCGGAACAGCTCTGCTGGGATGTGCCACCTATGCTATCAAGGTTGGTTCGGACTTTGAGGCTGGTATGTCCCAAGTAGAAGCCATATCTGGTGCCAGCAGTCAGTCGGTGGTGACGGCAACCGGTCAGATGACCGATGGCCTCTCCGCCCTGACTGAGAAGGCGAAAGAGATGGGTGCCACCACTAAGTTCTCCGCAACGGAGAGTAGTGAGGCACTGAATTACATGGCGATGGCTGGTTGGGATGCACAGGCTATGTATGATGGTCTGGCGGGTATTATGAACCTTGCCGCTGCATCCGGCGAAGATCTGGCCACGACCAGTGACATCGTTACCGACGCTCTTACCGCCTTCAAAATGCAGGCGTCCGACTCCGGTCACTTCGCAGACATCCTCGCTACCGCATCTGCATCGGCAAACACGAATGTCGCTCTGATGGGCGAAACATTCAAGTATGTTGCCCCGCTGTGCGGTACTCTGGGATACTCTGCGGAAGATGCCGCAATCGCCATCGGTCTGATGGCTAACTCTGGTATCAAGGGCAGTCAGGCTGGTACAGCCCTGAAGACAGCTCTTGCCAACATGGCGGCACCCACCGATAAGATGGCGGGTGCTATGGAGGAACTCGGAATCTCGATGGTGGATTCCGCAGGTAATTCCAAATCTCTGATGGAGGTCATGCAGAACCTCCGGACGAGCTTCGCTGACCTCAGCGAAACTGAGCAGACCGCTTACGCTTCCATGATCTTCGGCAAGGAAGCAATGAGTGGTATGCTTGCCATCATTAACTCCAGCGATGAAGACTTTGCAAAGCTCACTGAAGCAATGTACGACTGCGACGGTGCGGCTGAAGCAATGGCTGCCACCATGCAGGATAACCTTCAGGGTCAGCTTACGATCCTGAAGTCCGGCGTTGAAGGCTTGGGCATTGCGGTGTACGAGAAGCTCCAGGAGCCTCTCAAGAATCTGACTATCAAGGGTCAGGAGTACATCACCCAGCTTACTGATGCGTTCAACGAGGGAGGCTTTGAGGGCCTCGTAGCGGAAATCGGTAATGTCCTTGCCGACGCCGTGTCGATGATTATCAGCGCAACGCCCACGATCGTCCAGTCTGCGGTCAGCGTCATCAAGTCCTTTGTGTCCGGTATTAAGCAGTCCATCCCGGAAGTGTCGGCGGCGATCGTCGATGTGGGTAAGGAGCTTACGACCGGCATCTTGGATATTGTGCCTGATCTCTTTGAGGCTGGTGTAGAGATCGTCATCAATCTTGCAGAGGGTCTGGCTGACGCCTTCCCGGATCTCATCGATAGCTGGAACGAGTGCGTAGAGAGCATCACGGACATCATCGTGGAGAACATCCCGGCGATCGTCGATGCTGCCTTCGCCATCATTGAGGCTCTGGTCATGGGCCTCATTTCTGCGGTGCCGGTTCTTCTGGAAGCGGCGATTACGATCATTGTTACGCTGGTACAGTATCTGATTGAGAGCATCCCGATGTTGCTGGAAGCCGTGGTAGCCATTATCAACGGTATCCTCCAGTACATTACGGAGAATCTGCCTACGATCATCCAGGCAGCGATCACGATCATCACCCAGCTTGCCAACAGCCTGATCGAAATGATCCCGCTGCTGGCTCAGGCGGTCGTATCGATTATTACTGGCATTGCCCAGTTCGTCACCGCAAATCTGCCGATCATTATCCAGGCGGCGGTCGATATTGTCATGCAGTTGATGACCTCGCTGATCGACAGTATCCCCCTGCTTCTGGACGCTGTTATCAGCATCATGGACGCCCTCCTCGGTTTTGTGGTAGATAATCTGCCCTATATCGTAGAGTCTGCGGTTGAGATCATCACCCAGCTCTGTACGACACTGGTGGAGATGATCCCGGAGCTGATCCCGGTCGTGGTGAACCTGATTATGAGTCTGTTCAACTATGTTGTTCAGAATCTGCCCACGATCATCCAAGCGGCGATCCAGATCATGATGACTCTGATCGACGGAATCATCGACATGATCCCGGAATTGATCCCTGCGGTCATCCAAATCATCGCTCAGCTCTTTGCCAGCATCGTAGAGAACCTTCCTACGATCATCCAGGGTGCGATTGAGATCATCATCGCTCTGGCGGGTGGTCTGATTCAGGCGATCCCCCAGTTGGTCGCCAAGATCCCGCAGATCATCGTAGCAATCGTTGAAGGCTTTATGAACACCGACTGGGGCAAGGTCGGTAAGGACATCATCTCCGGTATTGGCAGTGGCATCAAGAACGCAGCCAGCAGCCTTGTTACTGCGGCTGTCAATGCGGCTAAGGACGCTCTGAACGCTGTTAAGAACTGGCTGGGCATCAAATCTCCGTCCCGTCGTTTCAAGAATGAAGTCGGCGCTCAGTTGCTCCCCGGTGTCGAAAGTGGTATCGAGGAGACCGAGCCTGAACTGTACGACAAGATGGGTGATGTATCTGACAAGCTGGTCGAGAGCTTCGACTACGACCCGAACACCATCGATGTGTCGGGTCTGGTAGGGAAGATGAAGGCTGGCGTAACCGCAGAGGTAGGTCAGATTGCTACCGATGTCACCGTTAAAGCCCGTACCGGCTCCGGTCAGGTGCAGGGCATCCAGTCCGAGGGCATGGACTATGCGGCTATGGCTGCGGCGTTCATCCTGGCTCTGAAGGAGGCTGGAATCAAGGTCGAGTGCGACGAAAGAGAGTTCGGACGGCTCATCGCTGAGCTGATGCCGACATAAGGAGGGGAGTCACATGAAGTATGAGATCTACTATTTGAACAGCGTCGGTACGAAGATCGATCTGTGTGCATGGCCGTACATGATCGAAACCGGCGACTTCCTCGGCTATGAGTGGGATTTCACCAGCGTGAATAACTACAACTCCTACGGCGGCAAGATCAGCGGCTTTACCAGACCGATCACATCTCGGAATGTCGAGCTTACGGTCATGGCAAATTCTGCAGCAGCATACCGGGAGGCTCTGGATACGCTTATTGACGCCTTCGAGCGTGATGTGCGTAACCTTGCCCCCGGCAAGTTGTATGTGAACGGCAACTACCTGAAGTGCTATATCACCGCAGGAGAGCCGAGCGACTGGGAAGACCCCAGCAACTCGATGAACATCGAGCTGACGATCACTTCGGAGTATCCGATGTGGATCATCGAAAGGGACTGGGTTTTTGCACAGACTGGTGCCCTGTCTGCTGGCAACAAGGCATATCCGTACAGATACGCCTATCGCTACCCTAACGGGCACACAACGGGCAAAATCACCCAGCCCTTAATTTCCCCGGCGAACTTCAAATTGACGATTCACGGGCCTGTATCGAGTCCACAGGTGCAAATCGGAGAGTTTATCTACGGTCTGAACACCACGATCTCAGATAAGGACTACGCAGTCATCGATTCCGCTGCTGGTACGATCACTCTTTACAAGAACGGTCAGGCGGCTGAAAACATCTTCAACTCCAGAACCAGAGAGAACAGCGTCTTCGAGCGGCTGAAGCCCGGAACACTGGATGTGAAGTGGACTGGTGAGTTCCGGTTCGTCATTACAGTCTGTGAGGAAAGGAGTATGCCCAAGTGGAGATCGTAGCCGTCAGAAAAGACGGAGTGGAGCTTGGCTTGCTCCGTGACATTCTTGGGGCCGACATTGATGTCGGCTCCACCAATGACTTTGTGCTGACAATCGATGCCGGCGACTGGCTATCCAGCGATCTGATCCGTGATGCGGACCATTGGTACGCAGAGGGATACGGAGAGGCTGGCGGCAGGATCAAGTGCATCAAGTCCAGTACCAAAAACAATCAGGTGCAGCTCAGCGGCTACACCTGGAGAGGAATGCTGAGTAAGAAGATCATCGAACCACCGGAAGGGGAGGACTACCGCATTGTTTCAGGAGAAGCGAACACCGTCTTAGCAGGGTTGATCGACCCTTGCTTTGACGGTTTTTTTGTCGTTTCCGATGAGGACAGCGGAATTGAGATCTCGCAGTATCAGTTCAAGCGCTACACGGATCTATTGTCCGGTATCGTGGAAATGCTGTACAGGGTATCTGCTCGTATAGAGATCACCTACCATGTGGGTGGTTTCTCCAGCAATGTCTACACCCCCGGCTATGTTTCCATCAGAGCGGTGCCCATTGTGGACTACTCCGACGAGATCGAATACAGCCAGGACGGTATGATCGACTTCACCGCCAAGGATTACCGCATGGGCGTCAATCATCTGATCTGTCTGGGCAAGGGAGAACTGAAGGATCGCCAGATCGTCCATCTGTACATGGATGAAGACGGCAATGTCAGTCAGACTCAGACCTTCACCGGCGTGGATGAGATCACCGAGATCTATGACTACTCCACAGCGGAAAGTCTGGAGGATCTGATCTCCTATGGCACAGCACGACTCAAGGAAAGAGCTAACTACAAGAAGCTGGAGATCTCCCTGAATGAGATCGACGCTCAGATTGGCGATATTGTCGGCGGTCGTGAGCGTATCACCGGTATCTCGCTGAAGAAGCAGATCCAGAACATCATTCTGAAGATCGATGGCAAGGGAAGCCTCAAAATAACGCATAAGGTAGGTGACTAAGTATGGCTTTCAAAGGTTTGACAATCAACACGCTCGAATCAGCAGATCCGCACATCTTTGCTGAGGATGATGCAGCGATCTACGGAGCGATTCTTGGGGACGGTGATATGGTGCTGCCCTACGGCGACGCCTTTGCGCTGTCCATCCAGAGCTACAACACTGTCCGAGTGTCCAGCGGCCTGTTGGCTATGCAGGGTCATATCGGCATTATCGAAAAGGATGATTATGAGGACATCGTTCTCGACAACGGCGAGTCTGGCGTTTCCAGAACGGATCTGATCGTTGCCCAGTTCACTACCACCGGTATGCACGGTACTGACGAGTTCAAGCTCGTTGCGATCACCGGCACTCCTGGCTCCACCAATGCCCCTGCTTATACGGCAGAGGATCTGAACAACGGCGGTAAGCTGCGGCAGTTCCCGATTGCCAAAGTTACCATCACCAGCCTGTCTGTCACAGCGGTCGAAGTTCTCAACACGACCATGATGACCATGAGGGAGATGGCTGACATTCTGAGAAACAGAATCACCAGTGGTACAGCGAACCCGTCCGGCGGCAAGGATGGCGACATCTACATCAAGTACGAAGCATGAGGTGATCCGGTATGGCACTTCAGACTTCGGCTACAATCCGTGGCAAAAGCTATTCTAAGGGCACAGGCTTTACCGCTGCTGCTTCCGTCTACGGCAAAGGCTCGTCTGACGGCGGCGGCAATTCTTCGTATGTGGAGAAGGGCGGTTCTTTCTGCTTCCTGTATTACAACGCTGGTGCCACCTACCCGTATGCAATCGGTACTGGCAGTAGCACAACTGTCCGCTGCTGGGTAAAGGAAGACGCTTTCCCGTATGCAACCTATTCCGTTACCTTCAACGCCAACGGCGGCACGGGCGCTCCCTCCAAGCAGACCAAGACCTACGGCACGGCACTTACGCTGTCCTCGACAAAGCCCACCAGAACCGGCTACACCTTCAAGAATTGGAACACCAAGGCTGACGGCACAGGTACTACCTACGCTGCCGGTGCAAGCTACACCGCCAACGCTGCGCTGACCCTGTATGCGATCTGGACTGCCAACACTTACAGTGTGAAGTTCAATGCAAATGGCGGCTCTGGTTCCATGTCGAACCAGTCCCACACCTACGGCTCGTCCAAGGCTTTGACAGCCAATGCCTTCATGAGAGCCGGTTATACATTCAAGGGGTGGGCGACTTCCGCTACTGGCAGTGTGAAGTACACGAATAGTCAGAGTGTGTCCAACCTGACCAGCACGGCTGGAGGCACGGTCAACCTCTATGCAGTGTGGACTGCGAACATCTACACGGTCAAGTTCAATGCCAACGGTGGTTCCGGCACGATGGCAAATCAGACCCACACCTATGCCACATCGAAGGCGCTGACGAGCAATGCGTTCACCAGAACCGGCTATACCTTTGCTGGCTGGGCAACGACGGCCACCGGTGCTGTTGCTTATACCAACGGTCAGAGCGTCAAGAACCTGACCACAACAGCCGGAGGCACCGTGAATCTGTACGCTGTTTGGACAGCGCACACTTTCACCGTCAAGTACAACGCCAACGGCGGCACGGGCACCATGAGCGATCAGGCTTTCACCTATGGTACGAGCCAGAATCTGACCACCAACGCCTTTACCAGAGCTGGTCATACATTCCTTGGCTGGTCTACGAAGTCCTCTGCAACGACTGCCCCCTATACGGACGGTCAGTCGGTGAGCAACCTGACTGCGACCAACAACGGTACGGTAACGCTCTACGCTATCTGGAGCATCAACTCCATTGTGATCACATTCGATGCCACCACCAACGGCGGCACTGTGACGCCGACATCGAAGACGATCAACTGGGGCTCCAAGATCAACCCGCTGCCGGAAGCAACCAGACCCTACTATGTGTTCCTCGGCTGGTACACGGCGGCGACCGGCGGTACGAAGATCACAACCAGCACTGTGTTCAAGAGCAACACCACGCTCTATGCACAGTTTGTCATTGACGCATCCGTACACCTGAATGTCAACGGCACCTACAAGAAGGGTATCCCTTATGTCAAGGTGGGTGGCGTCTGGAAGAAGGGTTACGCATGGATCAAGAAAAATGGCTCCTGGAAACAGGGAGTCGGATAAGGAGGTAATGAATGGATACAGTATTATCTGGAATGTTTGACACTCATCCGCTGTTCCAGGTAGATCCCAGCACACGAGAGATCATCACCGTCGAAGGCTCCAATACGATCGCTGTCCAGTTCGATAAGAGATCTCAGATGGTGACCTTCCGTGTGCCTCGTTACTTCGATAATGTAGATCACTTCACCCAGCAGGCGAAGATCCACTTCCTCAACAAGCTCGGTCAGGGCGATACCGTCGATGCAGAAAACATCGAGGAGGATGCAGAGGATAGCGGCTACATTCTGGTTACTTGGGTCGTAGATGATCCTGCGACTCAGGCATCCGGTCTGCTCAGAGTAACGCTTGAGTTCTGCGTTGTCGAAGACAATAAGTACCTGTACAGGTGGTTCACCAAACCGGGCAAGTTCCAGATTGCCGAGAACATCAATGTCACTGACAAGGCTGCCGGAGTTTCCTCCAGCACCTTGATGCGTATTGAGGCGGCAATTCAGTATCTGGAGAGCCTGGAAATCGACTCTGCAACGCTGAACGAGCTGGTGGAGCTGACCAAGATCATGAGTCTGGAGCTTGCGGAAAAGGTAGACGGCGGCTATGTGACCGGCGACGGCTACCTGATCCTGACCTCTAATGACGAAGATGTGGTCGGCCCTCTTGGCCCGTTCTCCGGCGGAGGCGGAGGTGGTGGAGGCGGTAGTTATTCTGCCAGCTACACCGTGACGCTCACGAACAAGATGGACTCCCGGTTGATGACCGCTGCGTCCGGTCAGGAAGTTCCCATTTCGTTTGAATACACCTCCGTGGACGAGGAGGGGTATGACGACGGAAACGGCGTCTGTTCCATCTATGTCAACAATGTCAAGAAGGCTACGCTGGCGGTATCCCAGGGACAGAACACGATCGATGTGTCCCCGTACCTGAATACCGGTTCCAACACCGTCAAGATCAGAGTGGAGAACTCTGAGGGCAGTGCCCGTGCCCTGAACTATACCGTCACCGTCGTTGCTCTGTCGCTGAGCACCACCTTCAGCGATATGGCTATCTACGACGGTGATGTTACTTTCTCCTACACGCCGGTCGGCAGCGGCACCAAGACCGTCTACTTCCTCATGGACGGTCAGGAGCTGGGCACCGCTGAAGTAACCGCTTCCGGCAAGAGCCTTAGCTATGAGATCCCGGCACAGGATCACGGCAGTCACATCCTGACTGTCTATGCTGAGGTGGTTGTCGATGGCATCACCGTTCGCAGTAATACGCTGAACATCGGTATGATCTTCGTGGATCGGAGCAGTCTGGTTCCTGCCATCGTGACGACCTTCGATACGACCAATGCGGTGCAGGGCGAGATCCTCACCATTTCGTATCTGGTGTATCACCCCATCGAAGAACAGCCCTCCGTGACGCTGAGCGTCATCGATCAGGACGGCAATACGATCTCCTCCAAGACGATTTCTGTTCCCCAGTCCATTCAGGAATGGGTCGTTCAGGAATATCCTGTTGGTGAAACGATCTTCCGCATCGCCACCGGCGAAGTGTCTACGGACATTCTGGTGTTCGTTTCTGAGAACGATATTGTCATCGAGCCTGTGACGGACAGCATGACCCTGCTCTTTGATCCCTACGGCAGAAGCAATCAGGAAAGCGATCCTGCTGTCTGGAGCCAGGGCGACATCGCTGCCACCTTCGACGGCATTGGCTTTACCAGTGCTGACGGTTGGCTCACTGACACTGATGGCGCCGCCATTCTCCGACTGCTCCCCGGCAGTGAGGTCACGATCCCGATCATGCCCTTTGCTGAGGACAGCAGAACCCGTGGTCTGACGATCGAGGTCGAGATGGCTACCCACAATGTCCGTGACTACGACAGCGTGGTCATGCGTTGTCTTTCCAACGGCAGAGGCTTCAAGATCGCCAGCCAGTACGCTGAGATCTCTTCCGAGCAGAGTAAGCTGTCCATGCAGTTCAAGGAAGACGACAAGGTTCGTGTATCCTTCGTCATCGAACCCAAGACTCTGAACCGACTGATCTATGTCTATGTGGATGGCGTCATGTGCGGTTCTTTCCAGTATCCTGAAGACGATGACTTCAGCCAGAACCCCGCTGCCGGTCTGACCATCGGCGCCGGTCTTTGCGGTATCGATGTGTACAAGATCCGTCTGTACAACAAGGGTCTGTACCGCAATGAGATCCTGACCAACTTTGTTGCCGATCGCTCCACTCTGGCGGAGCGAATTGCTGCTTATAAGCGGAACGACATTCTGGACGATTCTCAGGAGATCAGTATTGCACGACTGCCGGCAACTCTGCCGTACATGATTATCAGCTGTGCAGAACTGCCCCAGTTCAAGGGAGATAAGAAGACCTGCGAGATCACCTATGTCAACCCCGGTGCAAGTGAAAAGAGCTTCACTGCCACTGGTGTTCAGATCGATGTCCAGGGTACTTCCTCCGCCGGTTATAAGAAAAAGAACTTCAAGCCCAAGTTCAAGGAAGGCATCGTCCTTACCTCTACCGGCGCTACTGCGGCGAAGTTCCAGCTCCGCTCTGACTCCGTACCCACCGATGTGTTCTGTCTGAAGGCTGATGTGGCGTCCAGCGAGGGCGCCAATAATGTCGAGCTGGTCAGGCTCTACAACGATATTTGCCCCTTCTTCCGTAATGCACAGCTTGATGATGAGCGTGTGCGCTGGGGCATTGACGGTATCCCGATCATCGTGTTCTGGCAGAATACCACCACGAACGAGGTCAAGTTCTGGGGTAAGTACAACTTCAACAACGACAAGTCCACGGCTGAGGTCTTCGGTCTGACTGACGGTTATGAGAGTTGGGAAACCAGAAACAACACCTCCAACCGTGTCATCTACAAGTCCGCCGACTTCTCCGGCACTGCATGGCAGGACGACTTCGAGGCGAGATACCCCGAAGACAACACGGACACCACGAAGCTCGCCGCCATGTGCGCTTGGGTGGTATCCACTGACCGTGAAGCAGCGACCGGAAATAAGCTGAGTAGCTCCGTCACCTACGATGGCGTCACCTACACCAACGATACCGCTGAGTACCGTCTGGCGAAGTTCAAGGCGGAGTTCGAGGATGTCTTTGCCAAGGCACCGACCCTGTTCTACTATCTGTTTACGGAGATCTTCCTGATGGTGGACAGCCGTGCCAAGAACTACTTCCCGACCTACGATCCCACGCTGGGACGCTGGTATCCGTTGCCCTACGATATGGATACCGCACTGGGCATCAACAACGAAGGCGCTCTGGTCTTCGACTACGATCTGGAGGACACCGATCAGATCGAAGGTGCCAATGTTTTCAACGGGCAGAACAGCGTCCTCTGGAACAATGTCCGTGATGCCTTCTATGACGACATCGTTGAGATGTACAGAGATCTGCGTACCAGCAAGGCGCTGACCTTCGAGGATGTCATCAGCCGCTTTGAAGACCATCAGGCGATCTGGCCCGAAGCAGTCTGGAATGAAGATGCCTACGAGAAGTATCTGGAGCCTCTGCTCAACGACAACGACGGTGCGTATATGTCCATGCTTCAGGGCGACAAGGCCAGCCAGCGTAAGTGGTGGCTCTACAACGGTCTGCGCTACCGTGACTCCAAGTACCAGACCGGCGACTCCGAAGCCAACTACATCACGCTCAGAGCCTATGCTCTGGGCGATATTACCATCACCGCCTACTCCCATATCCACGGCAGAATCAAGTACGGCAGCTACACCGTTTCTGAGCGTGTCAAGCGGAATGTCGCATTGACACTCAAGAACCCGCTGGACGAACTGAACGATACTGAAATCTACATCTACGACTCCGATCGCCTGACTGACATCGGTGATCTCAGCCCCCTGAAGGTTGGCTATGCGAACTTCGCTATGGCTCCCAAGCTCCAGGTGCTGGATCTGGGCAGTGCGGCTGAAGGCTACACCAACCCGAATCTGACCGAACTCTATGTCGGCAACAACGAGTCGCTGACCCGGCTGAACATCCAGAACTGTACGAAGATGGAGATGACCGTGGATCTCTCCGGCTGTGTCTGTCTGGAGAATATTCAGGCGAAGGGCAGTATCATCACGGCTGTGACGCTGCCTGTCGGTGGTAAGCTGAAGCGCATGGAGCTTCCTGCTACGATCAAGAACCTGACCATCCGTGACCAGAAGGAATTTGAAACTCTGGATGTGGACGGCTACTCCGCCGTTGAGACCATCCGAGTTGAGAATACACCCAACATTCCCATTGAGGCGATCGTGAGCGGCTCCACGGCTCTGTCCCGTGTCAGAATTGTGGGCATCAACTGGACTGCTGAGAGCGAAAGCTCCTTGTCTGCGGTCATCACGAAGCTCAAGGCAGCCAAGGGTCTGAACGCCTCCGGCGACAATGTGGAACTGGCAGTCGTCACCGGAACCGTCAGCGTCCCCAGTGTGTCTGCTGCACTGCTGGAGGAGATCAATGCGGCGTTCCCTGAACTGGTGGTCATCGCCAATGGTGTGCCCCAGTACATCGCCCGGTACATGAACTACGACAATACGGTCATCCACCGTGAGGTCGTGGCAGAGGGTGGCAATGTGATCAACCCCGTTACGGCTGGTACGATCTCTGCTCCCACAAGACCGGGCGGGGAAGACACCGGCTATGTCTTCAAAGACTTCGGAACCCTGCCCACGGATGTCCACAGCAATGTGACCGTGATTGCCCAGTATGTGACCGCATACAGAGTCCGTTTCATGGTTGACGACACCGTGCATGATACGCAGTGGATTGAGGCTGGTGGCAGTGCTACAACGCCCTCCATTCCGACCAAGGCAAGCACCGCTCAGTACACCTACACCTTCAGCCGGTGGGATGGCACCTATACGAATGTCACCGCTCCCGTGGATGTCAAGGCAGTGTTCACCTCCACTGTTCGTAAGTACACCGTGTACTTCTACAATGGCAGCACCCTGCTCCAGACCGTCACCGATGTACCTTATGGCAGCACCGCTTCCTACACCGGCACCACGCCGGTAGATCCCAGTGGCAATGGTGGCGAGTTTGAGGGCTGGTCTCCCTCGAACGCCAATATCCAGAGCACGACCTCCTGTTATGCGCAGTTCTCCTCCGCTCTGGAAGTGGTGGAGATCACTGATGACTGGGCTACGATCCTGGCCTCTATCGCTGATGGCACCTACAAGAGCAAGTACAAGGTAGGCAACTACAAGCCTCTCGACCTTGGCTCTGAGGGTACGATCAATATGCAGATTGCCGCCTTCAACAAGGACACCTTGGCTGACGGCAGCGGCACTGCGGCGATCACCTGGATCAGTAAGGAACTGCTGGCTACCAGCAAGCGTATGAACCCCGCACGAGTAGACCTGTACGACTATAAGGAACAGGCTGCGACGACCAACACGAACAACAATTCCAGCGTGAGTGCCAACTCCTCGAAGACAATCAGCTTCCTGACATACATTCAGGCAGAGGAGGTTGCCGAGATTACCAATACGATCAATGTCACTGCTGATGGTACGCTGACCATCACCTACAAGGGCTTGGCTGCATCGTATGGTAAACTGGAAGTCGTGGTAAACGGTGAAACAATCGTTTCCGACTACACCTCTACAACTGCCGTGGATTACACGATGGATGTGGCGTCCGGGGATGTTGTTACGGTTGTTGCCAGATACACTTCCGTTCAGGTATCCAGCAGCTCTGCCTCGGTTGCATTCAAGAGCACTGGCACATTCACGATCACGACCTCTTGCAATAATGTTGTGTCCAGATATGTGTCCGGCTATCAGGAAGGCACCGGCTCCATTGGCGGCTGGGAGAAGACTGAAGCTCGTGCCTATTATCAGGATACGCTCCGTGCTCTCATCCCTGATCCTGTGGCATCTGCCATTAAGGCTGTTACGAAGACGCATCAGGCTTACGATACTGCTGGCAAGTCCTTTACCCAGACGACTACCGATGAAGTCTGGATGCCGGACTATAATGAGATGTACAATGCCTCTCGCCCGTACAAGGTTCTGTTCCCTGACAATACCAGCAGAATCAAATACAAAGTAGGCGCTACAAGCGCCCCTTGGTGGTGGCTCCGCTCGGCTGCCAACTCCGATGGCTTCTATTTTGTGTATACGTACGGCAACAACTACCTCAATTACGCCAACATCTCCGGTGCGCTGGCGCTCGGCTTCTGCACATAATCCAGGCCCCATTTTTATCTTGCCCCCCTTTGTGGGGCAAGATAAAACACCGAAGCAGTAGAATCCAGAAAAAAGAAGTCGCCGCGTAAGCGGCGATTTTTTTGGAGCTTTTTCAAAAGCTATGGATTTTCCAGAGCGAAAGTGGTAGAATTGCCGGGAAAGAGGTGATGTCCTTGTCAGTCATCAGAAGTAAGCGAGGCGAGTCCGAAATGGAGTTCATCCACACGGCTCGTCAGCTCCAGATCCACAGCATTCAGAAATGTGTCAACTTCCCGAAGCGGTACACCTTCTATGTCAGCCAGCCGATCGCCGCCGCTGCCACACGGATACATGAATTTGTAAAGTGTGCCAACAGCGTCTATCCGCTGAACAGGCATGAGGCTCAGATCCGCCGGGATTATCTGCTCCGTGCCAATGCTGAGTTGCAAAGCCTCGTATCTCAGATCGAGGTAGCCCAGCAGCTCTTCGGCATCGAACCCGACGCCCTCCGGTACTGGATGGAGATCGTCGAAAAGGAGATCCGTCTGGTAAAGGCGGTAATGAAAAAGGACAGGGAACGGTATAAGGATTTACCGTGACCTTCTTTGGGTTTTGTTCTGTATTTTACGCTGGCGCCTCTTGGTGGTGGCTCCGCTCGGCTAACAACAACAATAACTTCAATAATGTGAATACGAACGGCAACAACAACAACAATAACGCCAACAACTCCGGTGCGCTGGCGCTCGGCTCCTCTCTTGTCAGACAAAGTAACCAGATGGTGAAATCAGTACGAGTAGGAGAGAAGGAGAACAGGACCCTCCTCGGAAACGAGGTAAATAAATACTCTGATAGACCTGGGCGGACGCTGCTTGCATGGCAGGGGTTGATGGTGAACCCCCTGTTTCATGCCCAGTGGTCTTATGCGGCTGCTGTAACCATCCGATAGCCGTACAGAGTACAGATAAAAAAAAGGTGGTGATCGTATGACAAGTGAAGAGCGCAGGGAGGCACGGTTCCAGCGGCGTAAGGCTCGTAGAGCGGAACGCAAGGCGGCGAACTGTGCCCCTAACGACTGCTTTGACTGGGTGTTTTCCTACGATCACCTCTACCATTCGTACAAGATGTGCCGCCGGGGAGTGGCGTGGAAAGCCAGTGTGCAGAAGTACATCACCCAAGCCCCGCTCAATGTGTACCAGACGGAGGTAAAGCTCCAGACGGGTAAGTTCAGAACGACCGGCTTCACCGAGTTCGATCTGTGCGAGAGGGGAAAGGTTCGGCACATCAGAAGCGTGGGCATCAATGAACGAGTCGTTCAGCGGTGCCTCTGTGACTATGCTCTGGTTCCGATGTTGGGTCGTACCTACATCTACGACAATGGAGCATCGACGGAACGGAAGGGTTATACCTTCGCAATCAGACGCCTGTGCCAGCACCTCCGGGAACACTACCGGAAGCATGGTGCAGATGGGTATGTGTTACTGTTCGATTTCAGCAAGTTCTTCGACAGGGTTTCCCACCAGCTCGTCAAGGCCATAACCCGTAAGGAATTTACGGATGAGCGGATCATCAAGATCACAGATCATTTTGTGGACGCCTTCGGTGACATTGGACTTGGACTGGGCAGTCAGGTAAGTCAGGTGTTCGCCCTGGCATCTGCAAACCGGCTCGACCACTACATCAAAGAGGTCTGCCGGATCAGAGGGTATGGGCGTTACATGGACGACGGATACCTGATTCATCCCAGCAAAGAGTACCTTCAGAGTTGCTTGTTGCATATCCAAGCGATATGCGATGAACTGGAGATCAAGCTCAACACCAAGAAGACACAGATCGTAAAGCTGACACACGGCTTTACCTACCTCAAGGTTCGGTTCTTCCTGCTGGAGAGCGGAAAGATCATTCGGAAGATCTATCGCCGGTCTGTCACCAAGATGAGGCAGAAGCTCAAAGCCTTCCGCCGGTTGGTGGATGAGTGGATTATGACCTATGACGATGTGTACCAGTCGTACCAGAGCTGGAAAGCCTATGCCATGAATTTTAACGCATACCGCACCATACAGAGCATGAATGCCCTGTACAATCGCCTCTTTATTGCACTGCCACCTCCCACCGAGGCTGTCACTGCATAAGGAAAACCGCATATCGTTGAGAAGCTCGTAGCGCTATTGCGCTGCGGGCTTTTTATATTACCGAAAAGGAGTGAACGCAATGGAAAACCTGAAGATGGTTCTGCATGACGGCACCGAGGTCACGATCTCTGAGTTCGCATACCCCATGCACGCCGTCGTCCCCTGTGAATCCAAGGAGGACGGTCTGGCGAAGTGGGCGCTGCTGACGCAGGAGAATCTGACCTCTGTCAAGGTTACGCAGAATGGCGAGGCCCTGGCAGCCTTCCAGTATGCCGGACTGGAGGGTGTTCAGTTCGTCAACAACGCTGATGGCACGGTGACGGCACACTTCTATATGCAGGGTGAGCGTCTGGCTTCCCCTGATGCGGAGTATGTCACTGCTGCCAAGATCCTGCTGGGAGAGGAGGCGTAACGCATGAGCGTGATCGAAAGAGCCAGAGAGCTGCGTAAGCAGATCGAGGAAAACGCCTCCGTCCTCACCGATGAGAAGGCGGCTGAGGTGCCGGAACTGTTCCCTGCATGGAACGGTGACGGCGTGAGCTTCATCACCGGCAACCGTGTCCGCTACAACGGCGTCCTGTACAAATGCCTCCAGTCCCATGAAACTCAGGCAAACTGGACGCCTGAAACCGCACCCTCCCTGTGGGCGAGAGTCCTGATCGAAGATCCCGACACCGTTTCCGCATGGGTACAGCCCGACTCCACGAACCCCTACATGATCGGTGACAAGGTATCCCACAACGGCAAGACCTGGGAATGCAGTGTCAACTACAATGTCTGGGAACCCGGCGTCTACGGCTGGACTGAAGTAACCGAATAACAGTACCGATGAATAGGGAGGAGGTGGTTACATGATGGCAAGGTACTACCCGGCTCTGCTGATTGCAGGAGGCGGCGCCTGACCCGTGTGCCGTCCAATAAAATCTGAAAGAACACGAGGAAGACATGACACTTCAAGAATTATTACTCGGTGGAGGCGGCGGTTTGCTGGTGCTGCTGACACTCATCCAGATCAGCCCGATCAAGATCAATCCGTGGTCCATGATTGCACGGTGTCTTGGTCGGGCTATTAACAAAGATGTGCTCGACAAGCTCCAGGCTGTCGAAGACGAGCAAAAGAATATTAAGTCAGAAATGGCCAAGCAAAAGGCTGAAGCTGATAAGCGTGAAGCCGATGGCTGGAGGGCTGATATTCTTCGGTTCAATATGGAGTTGGTCAAGCACACGAAGCACACCCGTGAGGACTATATCGAGATCCTTGACATCATCGATAAGTATGAAACATATTGCGATGCCCACAAGGATTACGAGAACAACCGTGCTGTCCATGCAGTCGCCAACATTGAGCGCTGCTACGACGACCGGCTGAAGAACAACGATTTTGCATAAGGAGGAAATCCAATGGAAGACATCAAGAAGACCCCGAACCTGAACTACCGCTACTACAACGGGGAGATTGATGACGATCTCCCTTATGTCGGTGAACTTCATTACGATGAGGAAACCGGCATGATCTACGACGAGGACGGCGATGTAGTCGATGAAGCAACCCTCGATGGGTTCCTCGAAAATGACGGAAAGGGGGACGACGAAGATGAGTAACAGTTCTCTGATTTGCTGCACCATTCTCAGCCCCAACCATTCCGGCAAGCGCACCCATGCCATCGACACCATCACGATTCACTGCATGGCAGGCAACCTCTCTGTTGAGTCCTGCGGCGCTCTGTTCGCAAGATCCAGCCGACAGGCATCCAGTAACTACGGCATCGGCAGCGACGGTCGTATCGGCCTGTATGTCGATGAGGAGAACCGTTCCTGGTGTACCTCCTCCCGTGCGAACGACCAGAGAGCCATCACCATTGAGGTCGCCAACAACGGTGGTTCTCCCAACTGGCCTGTGTCTGCCAAGGCATACGAAGCTCTGCTTCGGCTGGTGACTGACATCTGTGAACGCAACAACATCAAACGGCTGATCTGGGCAACCGATAAGGAGAGCCGAGTCGGTCATCTGAACGGCTGTAACATGACCGTTCATCGTGACTACGCCAACAAGTCCTGTCCCGGCAATTACCTCTATGAGCGCCACGATGAGATCGCAGCCGAGGTCAACAAGCGTCTGAGTGAGGACGAGGCACCCGCAGCAGATCCTGTCGTTCAGGAAATTGATGTCGGCGCTGTGGTCAAGATCACCGGCTCCAAGTATTACGGTGGTAAGACCATTCCTGGCTGGGTCAAGGCGAAGAACTGGGTCGTTCATTCTCTGTCTGGTGATCGTGTGGTCATCAACAAGAGCGAGGACGGCAAGAACGCCATTATGTCCCCGGTCAACATCAAGGATCTGGCAGTGGTCAACAAGGCACCTGAGAAGTGGGTTCCTGCGGTGGGTGACACCGTTATCTACAACGGCAGCGTTCACTACATCAGCGCAAATGCCACCTCTGCATACAAGTGCAAGGGCGGCGAGGCGAAGATCACCGCCATCCATCAGCTCGGCAAGAGCAAGCACCCCTATCATCTTGTCCGTGTATCCGGCAAGGGTGCCAGCGTGTACGGCTGGGTAGACGAAGGCACTTTCACCAAGAAGTAACCCACCATAAGTCGATATAAAATAGGAGGAAAAAATATGGACATTTACGAGATCATCACCGCTCTGATTCACTATGGCTCCCTGCTGGCTCTGGCGATGTTCCTGCTGGTCTCTGCGACCCAGATCATCGTCGAGGTCTTCAAGGGCCTGTTCCCCAAGCTGCCCACCGCCATCCTGGTCTTCATCGTTTCCATCGTGATCACCCTGCTGGCGCTGTTCATCGCTGCGGCAGTTCTGGAGATCACCGTTATGTGGTATTACGCTGTCGGCGCTGTGGTACTGGGTATCTTTGTGGCACATGCCGCAATGAACGGTTGGGATAAGTACAAGGAAATCTTCGACCGGCTCAAGTCCTTTGGCAATAAGTAAATGAAATGAAGCCCCCATCGTTCGGTCTGCGCCGTTCGGTGGGGGCTTTTTCCTTTTGTCTTCACGCCTCTCATTATCGCTCTACGCCCTGGCAAAACTGCCTCCAGCATCACAGCCAACATTCTTCATACCCGTAATTCAAAACGCCCACAGGGGCTTCCAGAGGCTCTGGGGACATGATACGATTTTCCGGCTTTCGTTCCGCTTTTGACCGCTTTTGTCCGGTTTTGAAGAAAATGTTACGCACCGACCGTGTTCTGTTCCGCTTGGATTGCACCGTCACTGCTACAATACATTTGACTGTCCATGTGACTGTCACTACGAAAATCCTCTATTAACCGTACCTTACCGTACCATACCATACCTTACCATTTGTATAAGGAATATTTAAGCCCTCCTCAGCACTGATTGTGCCGGGGAGGGCGTTTTTGTTTTTTTATGAGGTAGATGAGGAAAATCCTGCGGAACAACGCCACAGAAAAAATCAATACACAAAATAGCCAAATTTCAGCAAGCGGGTTTGACAAATCGGTCTCCAGCGGCTTTCAGACAATTCCTATATACAATCCTGGCGGTCTTTCTGGGGAAACCAGAGGGCTTCCAGAGGCTCCCAGACACAGATTGTCTACCGTTGGATTGAATTAGAAAAAATTTTGAAAAAAATCAAAAAAACACTTGACTTACCGGATTGGTAAGTTAGAATGATGGTAGGATAACTTACCATTACGGTAAGCATCCTGCCAGCAACCGCTGGCATCAACACTTGGCAGGGAGGTGTATCAAACAATGGGAGATGATAGCATGGGCGTCAAGCAAATCGACCGCCTCGTCGAATGGCTCAAAGCCAACGGCCACACGGCGGAAGAAATTCTCAGTTGCATCAAGTACATAGCCAACGAACCGGCAAACCCCAAGCAGTAAAAAATCGAGTTAGGTTCCCCAAGCCGACCAAAGCAACAGGAACCTAACCCGTAGGGCGGGATGGGACCTTGCCTCCCATCTCCGTTCCTATGGTAACAAAAAGGCAAGGAAAAGTCAAGAAAGGATCGATGACATGAAAAATCAGAAGAAGACCGACGAGTTCTTCGAGGCAGTCGAAAAAGCCGGTTTGATGAGAGCTTTCGAGAAGATCAGCACCATAGCCGCCGACAAGATCGAGTGTTACCTGGAGGATCTGGTGGATGACTTCGTGGCTGAAACGGAACAGCCCGTCTGCCGGGTAAGGTACGCTGAGCTGGAGGACGGAACGGAGCATTACATCTTTGAGATCCGCCAGCACGACGAAGACGAATACCATTTCGCATACAGCTATCAGCTGGAAGATGACCGGCTCAGCTATCAGGCGCTGACCCAGATCCGAGAGATGATGAAGCTCGGATACAAGATCATCTTCCAGTGAGGAGGGGCACAGATGGCACGGAACACCGTCAAGATGAGCGCCCAGTCCCTCCGGGAGATCATGGGTGAGGCTTTCGACTATGAGGCGTTCGAGGAGGGACGGCGAGATGCCCGGAAGCTCTTCAAGGAACAGCCGGAGCTGAGAGCGGATAAGATCGAGGAAGTAAAGCGAGTCCTCGAAAGCGGCGTATATAAGCACAGACCTGGCCCCTCTTACTGGATCGGATGCCTGTGCGAAGCAGATTTCTATTGGTAAGTATGACGACAATCGGCAGCCGGGGCAATAGCCCCGGAAAGCCGGACAGATCGAAAGGAGATCACAATGAAAACCATTCCCGAAGCAGCAAAGCTGCTCGATTCCCTGAAGTCCTTGCAGGACAAAGGGCACAAGTTTCCTTGCCCCCGGTGCGGACATGACCGGATGGCTGAAAAGCCTGTACATAACAGCCTGAGCCGATACGCTGAAGTCTATATCTGTCGACTGCGGTATGAACGAGGCGATGATGGACATGGCTGGCACCAACCTTCCCCTGAACGAATGGAGCTTCGTTAAGAGCTTCGACAAAGAAGACGGCGTGACCGCAGAAATCCAGTCCGCCAGAGGCTTCTACATCGGCGACATCTGCTATGTACTGGATGAGCAGTTCTATCACGAGTTCTGGGGCGACAAGCATGGGTTCGAGGACGGATGCTTCACCGATCCCGAAACTGGCTTCTCTTTTGCGGTAGCTGGCACCGCTTATGGTGATGGCTGCTACGAAGACGATCACGGCAACTGCTACGGCGTTGACGCCGGTGTCATCGGTCTGGTTCCTCTGGAGCTGGTCAAGATTGCAGATCCTGAGTCTGTTGGCACCGTCATCCATGAACCCGGCACCGCCCACTTTGAAGCATCCGACGGCAAGTACCTGATCGTAACCCCCGGCGGTAGCACCTACGAGATCGACACCTCTGACGATTCTTCCGATGACGAGGAAGAAGAGGACTGGTAAGAAAGGAGAAATACCATGAACAGAATGATGCAGTTAGTTCCCGTGATGAGCAAGGAACAGTACGAGGTGCAGAGCCTCGACACGATGGTCAATGTGGTCAATGCCACTCAGCAGCACAAGGTAGAGGTCAAGGCAAGGATGGAGCGCCGGAGGAGGCAGAAAATCAAGAGGATCGTGAATATGGTTCTGGATCTGGCAGTTCTCGTCACCAGCTTGCTGGGCGTGGCAACCATCATCGCATTCCTGATGACGATGTAAGGAGGTATCGGTTATGAACAACATTCGTAGAAAGCGGCTCAGCGCCCTGCGTGATGAGCTGGAGAAGATCGCTGGAGAGCTGGAGGATGTGAAGTCCGACGAGCAGGAGTACATGGACAATATGCCCGAAAATCTCCAGGGCAGTTCCCGGTACGAGGCAGCCGAACAGGCGGTTTCCAGTATGGAGGAAGCGATCGACAGTATTCAGACGGCGATCGACAGCATCCAGGAAGCCGAGGATCAGTAGGGAGGTGCCAACGATGAAATACAAGATCGACTATGGCTTTGGGTATGCGACACTGTACACCCCGAACCCCCCGGTTGAACGCTTCTACGCTCTTGCAAATACCTGTTTTGGTATCAGAAAGAGCATCATGGGATGTCAGATCATAAGAGCGGAAGATGTGACTTGCACCGATTATGAACGGCTGGAGTTCAACGGTGACATCTATGTGTGGCGTGAGGACGGAGCCAGGAAGATGATTGCTCCGTTCCCCGACGATGAGTGGGACATCGGCTACTGTGATGAGTGTAGGTACGAAGCTGGGTCTGATAGGGGGCAGCAACATGGGTAGAGGCAATGTTTGTGTGACCGGTCCCTATGAGGGGCTGTTCTACATCGACAACGATGATCTGCTGGTCTATCGTCCACTGGAAAGCTCTGGACTCGATGCTGATCAGCGACTGCTTCTTGGTGAGCTGGATGTAGATGAGCTTCAGGACTGGGAATACAGCGAGGGCGATTCCTACTGGCTGATGGAAGAAGTGAAGTCGGCGTTTGCGGCGTCCATGAAGATCCGGTTCCCCAGCTTCCAGACCCCCAGAAAACAGGAGTGGATCAACGATGGCTTGGTCATCGTGGAGAACAGCCTGTTCGCTGTCACCTTTGAGGATAACCAGTGGAGTACGGCGGTGAAGCTCCTCCAGAAAGAGCATTGGTGCTACGACTATGCCGGTCTTCAGAAACAGCACTACCAGAGGTATCTGGACGGTATCCGTGATGCCCTCTTTGAGCAGTTTGAAACGCTCGGCACCTACGGTGGTGCATGGACATCCGGCAGGATCAGCAGAAAGGAGATCCTCTATGGGAAAGTACATACCGCCTGAAGAGCGGACGGAGGCTCAGATCCGAGCCGACCTTGCTGAAGATTTTGCTCGGTGGGATCATCTCAGCAAGGAGGGGTGTTCCGACCCGTTCTGGCCTGACGGAGTGAACATGAACCTCGTCAGGAACCACATCATCTACCACTACCAGTTGCTCAGGGAGAAGATCGAACAGCCGGTACAGCTTTCCCTGTTTGATACCGGCATGGATCTAAGCGGAGAACGACCGGTTCCCCCGAAAGTGCCTGACAATTACATGGTGCCGGGAGGGAAGTATCCTGACCGGCTCTGCACTCGGAACGGGTGGAAGATCACTCACTCGATGGAGGTGACAGCATGAGATACTGCGTAGCCCTTACCAATGCCCAGTACGGCAACGCTTATGTGGAAGCGGAATCCCCGGAGGAGGCGAAGCAGAAAGCCAGAGATCTGTACGACAAGCGGCGGATCGATTGGTACGAGGACGAGCTTCTGGATCTCGATCCCCAGCCGGAGGAATACCCCGTGGATGGCGTGAGGTGCCCCCGGTGCGGTGGACGGCTCTACAAGAGCGCAGTCCCCGGATATGTTTACCAGTGTTACGAATGTAACGAAGACTTTTACAGCTTTGAAGCTGTTGCAGAGGAGGCAAGGCAATGAAAAAGGAAGTGTTCAACATTGAGGTCGTGACCAGCATTCAGGTCACACAGCAGGACATCGATGACATCATGGTGGCTGCCCTGGAGGGTGGCATCACTTACTGGGCAGACGCAGCGGTGGTTCCCGAAGATCGCCGGGTGGCTGACTGGGGACATGAGCAGATCGCCAGAGGCGGTGTCCTGCGGATTCACACCACGGAACCTTGGGATAAGGACGACACCGAATGGTACGAGCTGACCAGAGAGAAGCTGCTCGATGGCATCAAGAAAGCCTACGAGGGCAGCTACTACACCGACTATGACTGGTGCGACGGTCAGACTCTGGACTGCTGTCAGGTGGATGCAGAGGTCGCAGACGCCATTGTCCAGTTGGCGCTGTTCGGGGAGGTCATTTACGGATGAGTTACATCGGAGGCGGGATGTACCATGCAGAACCCTGTCCGCTCTGCGGTCGGACCCTCTGGAACGGCAGATGCGAGAACCCGGATTGCCACTATCACTGGCACCCGAAAGAAGACGAGGAGGATGAAGATGATTCCTAAAGAAACCCAGAGCAGACCCAATGTCATACCCAGATACCACTGTACGAACTGCGGCGCCAGCTTGCAGAAGGGTGGTTTTACCGTTGGCGACAGCAAGCTGGAGCAGTGGAAGTTTTGCCCGATCTGCGGCGAACGGATCGAATGGGAGCTGGTGATCCCGGTGCAGTGGAAGCCCACCGACTGTGCGATCTGTGGCAAGACGCTGATCTCCACAGTTCTGGGATACCCGGTTGCAGATGTCGATTACATCGGCTCTGATGTGTGCGCTAAGTGCCAGATGGAATACTGCACCGAAACGAACTGCCTGAAGTGTGAGATCGGTCAGTACCCTGACTGCGAACACACGAGGCTGAAGCAGATCGCATTGAGGGAAAAGGAGGCTGGCAGTCTTGGAAAAGCCTAAAGGATTTGGCTTCTTCCGGGCACTGCCTCCGGCACCGGAACCGGAGCATGAATGGACAAAAGATGGACTTGGCAAGTGGGTCTGCCGGTATAACGAAGGCGTCAGTTGCAAGGATCGCCGGTGCGATCGCTGCGGCTGGAACCCGCTGGTAGCCAAGATCAGACAGCTTCAGATGGAGCTGGATATTTTGAAGGGAGTATTCAATGAAACCCATATATGTACCAAAAGGTAAGGCGAAAGAGTATGGCGATTACGCCGTGAACATCTACACAGGCTGTCCTCATCGCTGTTTCTACTGTTTCGCACCGTCGGTTCTGCATCGTGACAGAGAGCAGTTCCATTCTTGCGTTGCCCCCCGTGAAGGAATTGTGGAAGCACTGAAGGCTCAGATCAAGAGGGAGGAGATCGCCGGTAAAACGATCCATTTGTGCTTTACCTGTGATCCGTACCCTGCCGGACACGATAGCTCGGTGACGAGAGAGGTAATCAAAGCCATCAAGGATAGTGGAAACAATGTACAGATTCTTACGAAGGGTGATGGTAGTCGGGACCTTGATCTGCTGACCTCCGATGACTGGTATGGTATCACGCTCGACGGTATTGGAAACGGAAGAAACCCGTTGTGGAAAGCAAGGGTTGACGCTCTTGCTGAGGCGCACAGCCTCGGCATAAAGACCTGGGTGTCCTTCGAGCCGGTAACGGACGAACGGGAGTTTTTCGTCAATCTTCACTTGGTTGCGCCGATTGTAGACAAGGTGAAGATCGGTAAGCTGAACTATCACCACTCCGATATTAAGTGGGCTGAGTTCGGGAGAAAAGCAGAAGATCTCTGCAAGAAGATGGGCTTGGACTATTACATCAAGGATAGTCTGCGAAAGGAGATGGAGAAAGCATGAAGATTGAAAGAGCAATCCAGATCCTCGACCCCACCCACCGTGAGCATTACGAGAGTATCGATCCGGTGAACGAGGCTTGCCGGATGGGTATGGAAGCACTGAAGGAAAAGAAGGCGGCGATGGACAATCCCGGTCAGGTGTCCGACGGCTACCACACATTCGATGAGCTGTACCACCATCGGGCGGTACTTTTCAGCGTTATCTGCCACCAGTTTCCTGAGCTGGCATGGAAGTCTCTCCAGCACGATGATCCCAACGAACCCATGTATGATGGGATGTTCATCGTCGGTATCGACACCCCGGAGGGTCAGGCTACCTACCATTACGATGTTGATCCCTACTGGGATATGTTCCGGGTCAAGGAACTGGACCGGGCGCCGAAGTGGGACGGACATACCGCAGACGAAGCGATCAGACGCATTGCTTCTCTGGGATGGGGGATGAGCGTATGAAGCTGATTCGCTCCGATGCGTTGGAGCTTTACCTCCAGCAGAAGATCCGTCTGGAAAAGGAAACTCCGCTAAAGCTCATTACTTCCAGCGGAAGTCGGTTCCCCATTGAGGATATTTACGCAGACATCCTCGATCTGGTCCAGGCGTTCCCGGAAGAGCCGGCAGCACACTTGCCTTGCAAGATAGGTGATAGGGTGTGGGCGATCAGATGCTTTAAGGGCGTCAAGCATCCGCAGGACGGCATAGTCAGCGAGATGTTCTTCACCAAGGACATGAAGCTCCACATCATCGTCAAGTATGTGGCGAGAGGTGAGTGGGGCAAGACGGTGTTTCCCACGAGGGAAGCTACTGAGGAGTACATGAGAAAGGAGAAAAGCGATGCAAGAGATTTTGTTTAAGGGCAAGGATAAGGTGGACGGTAGGTGGATTACCGGATTCCTGGTATCGCCTAAGCATATCGGAGATTGGGTGACAGCTCATCCGGTAGATCCAGAAACCGTAGGACAGTTTACAGGCTGGGTGTTCAATGGAGTGAAGGCATTTCAAGGCGACATCGTTAAGTCTGCGTTCGGTATCGGCGTCATTCGTTTCGGCAAATACAGGGTGGAGCTTGATCTCGGCGATTGTGAGATCGATGACCACGCAGAGACATGGATCGACTCGATCGGTTTCTATATCGAATACACCAGCGGAGAACAGACTGTACCCGATTACGACTGGATGGACTATTTCACCGTGATTGGCAACATTCACGACAACCCGGAATTACTGGAGGCTGAAAGATGAATGAGGAGAAAGGCTGTCCGAAGTGTGGATGCGCAACATTCTACTCGAAGTTCACCGGAACACAGTATTACAAAGCCGACGGGGAACCTGATGGGTATCATCTCGGCGCTCGTGAAACGAAGACAGTTCGCTGCCTGAAATGCGGCTATAAGACAACACTGGAAAGATTGAGGAAGAACAATGAAACCAATACTGTTTAACACTGAGATGACGGTAGCCGTCATGGATAACCGGAAGACAGCCACCCGGCGCTTGGTCAAGCCCCAGCCGGTATTCCGGGAGGACGAAACCGGAACCCCCGTGCGGTGTGATGACGGAAGCTGGTGTTTCAAGATCGACCAGTACCATGAGGTGTACGACTTCGAGCTGAAGCCCCCGTATCAGACCGGCGATGTCCTGTATGTCAGGGAAACATGGAAGGTTAAGTCTGCCAGCTATCCTCCTCGGCATTGTGAAATTGATTACAAAGCAGGAGGAACAGAGAAGTTCGATGAGATTCTGGCTCTCCCGACATCGAAAGGCGAATGGAAGCCATCTATTCACATGCCTAAAAAGGCTGCACGGATATTTCTCAGAGTGACAGATGTGCGGCTGGAAAGGTTGCAGGATATAGATGGAGAGCAGGCATACATGGAGGGAGCCAGGGCTGAGGTCCCGCCGATCTTAGAGGCTCTTGAGAGCGGAGATAAGAGCATCTTCCCGAAAGATTTTGAAAAGTTCTCTGCAAACAAGAAGGAGGACTGGTACAGGGGAACGGCAACAGCTACCTACATTGCCCAGTGCGAACTGTCCAGGCGGCTTCTGGATGCATTTAAGAATATCTGGAACAAGACTATTAAGCCAGAGGATAAGACAACCTATGGCTGGGACGCAAACCCATGGGTGTGGGTCATCGAGTTCCAGCGGATCGGTAAGAACGAAGCTCTGAAGGAGGGCTAAGCATGAAATTCCTGAAAAGATTGTTTTGTAAGCATGAGTACGAGAAAGAGTACATCGAGGGTGGCTTTCTCGTTGTAGATGGCTGGCTGGTCAAGCCCTGGCATTTCCGGTGTAAGAAATGCGGAAAGATCATACAGAGGAACTGATATGGAAGGAATCCTGCAAAAGATCTGTCGCCTCATCACGAAGCACCGCTTCAACCGGTGCTACGCATACAGTGAGGAATACCAAGAGTATTACTGCTCGTGCCGGATCTGTCACTACCATTTCTGGACGAACCAGAAACCCAAGAAGCTCCCGAAGGAGGAAGTTGAATGTTGACCTATTGCAATGGGAAGAAAGGCTACTGCGATGAGCCGGTATGTACCGAGGAGTGCGGCTTCCACAACAACACCGGTGGACGGCTCGTAAAGACCAACATTGAGGCTTTCCGGGCGCTGGCAAAAATGCCAGAGGAGCAGTTGGTTGACGCTCTGATCAAGGATCACATGAATGTCGTGTGCGAACTGGTTTGCAGAGGGCATTGTGACGCAGTGCCTACCCTTGAGAAGTCAGCCGCTCAAGTATGCCGGGAAAAGATCCTGGCTTGGTTCCAACAGCCGTCTGAGGAGGTGTAGCTCATGGGTTATCGTAAAGTCGGTGTTCTGGAGCAGATCTGGTACATCATCAAGTGGAAGTTCTCCCGGCACGGGAAGCGTAAGGATTACGAAGAATCACTCAGAGGAGGAAATCAGAATGGCAAATAAGATGCCCTATTCCGTGAAGATCGCAAAGGCGATCATGGCTGGCGATTACGCCACAGTCGAGAAGACCTACCAGGAAGCCCTGGGCGATATGGCTCAGTCCTGCTGCAAGCTCGTCGAGAGTTACAGCTTCACCGATCTTCCGATGGTGCTTGCCGCCATGCAGATCGTTGTGAACAGCATGAAGGGATCGCTGAATGAAGGCGGTCTTGGCGTGATGAACCAGTTGATCGGTCACACCTCCTGCATCGTCATCGATGCCGGCGAACTCCGGCGTCAGGCCGGTGGAGGTGATGCCGGTGGCAACGAAGCGTAACGCTGAGGGTTACTGGGACCCGACAGCATATCAGGCTCTGAAGAATATTGAAGAAGCTGAAAGGAGAAGCAAAATGGAAATCAAGCGTGGAGATATTTACTACATCGATTCGATCTATTCGACCGGCAGTGAGCAGCGGGGTGGTCGTCCGGCGATCATCGTTTCCAACGACAAGAACAATCAGCACAGCGCCACTGTGGAGGTCGTATATCTGACCACTCAGCCCAAGAACGATCTGCCGACTCATGTCACGATCCGCAGTTCCACGAGGGAAAGCATCGCTCTGTGCGAACAGGTGCATACCGTATCGACCGATCGTATCGGTTCCTACAAGGGACGCATCACCGAAGCAGAGCAGATCAATATTGATATTGCCCTGCTGATCTCTCTGGACCTCAGCACCGGTAAGCCCACCGAGAAGGTGGTTGAGAAGATCGTCGAGGTTCCCAAGGAAGTCATCAAGGAAGTCCGTGTGGAAGTGCCGGTTCCCGTAGAATCGTCCACGGGGGGGGGGACAGTTGGAGGCAGAAAAAGCTCTCGCCGCCATGACCGCCAAGTACGAGATCCTTCAGTCTATGTACAACGATCTGCTGGGCAGAGTCCTTGGGGCTTCCGCACGGTGATGGAGGTGTTCGCATGAGTGCTTCTGAAATGGTGCGACAGGCGCTGACCAGCAAGGGTAAAACCCAGACCGAGCTTGCTGAGCACATGGGCTGGAGCAAGCAGAATCTCAGCAGCCGCCTGAAGAATGACTCCCTCACCTTTGATGAGCTGGCAAAGGCTCTGGCGTTCTGCGGGTACACTGTTGTGATGGTCGATGCAAATGGTGAGGACATTCCGAACCTGGGCAACAGCGAAAGCCCCAGAGTCGTGCAGATGTGTGACGGTCATGTGTATGACACCAGCAAGGCTGAGTCGGTTTGTACCAGCAAGCCTGACTTCTCCGAAGACTGGTATATGGAACTGTTCAGAGATCCTGCCGGGATCTACTTCATGGTTCAGTATCAGCTTTGGGAGGGTGGCAAAAGCATCCTCGGTCCCGTAAGCAACCGGGCGGCGAATATGTTTATGAAAAAGTACAGAAAGTTCAAGATTTGAGGGTAAAAGCCTCTGTTTACCCGGTAAAAAATTTCTGTATTTTTAATTTTTTCGCTTGACTTACCAGACCGGTAAGTTATGATGAAGATGTGAAAAATAACTTACCAAGACGGAGGTAGTGAGATGAAGAAGTCCGGTATCTACAAGTTCAGAGGTCATATCTTCCGATACGATTTCACCAATGGTCTGGTCGAGCGACTCGCCAAGGCTACCCAGCAGGAGCTGGAAGACAACGCAGAATGGCTTGCCAAGTACGGCAAGCCTCTGTGGGACATCGATAGCGATGGCTACATCGAGATCGAAGCTGTTGGTCTTCTCAAAGAGAACTGGCAGCGGAAAGCGGTCAGAGATGAGTACCTCGCTGAGTGGATCGCAGAGATCGAAGAGGACGCAGCAATCATGGCAGCCGATCTGGCTGCTGAATTTGGAATCTGATGGAGGTGGTCAAGATGGCAAACTGGAAGCAGTGCAGCATGGTTGTGGGTGGCAAGGTCTACCCCGAACGGATCATCGACAGCGACAAGCTGCTCCGAATGATGGCACAGAGCCACCTGAACAGACAGGCTGGCGAAGACTTCACCCTGAAGACGGAAGTCAACGAGAAGTATGAGGTCACGGCTTACATCTTCGTTCGTAAGCTGTCCGACAGAACCGTGATCAACCGGTTCGAGAAGCTGTAAGGAGGGTGAAGACCATGACGAACGGCAAGTGCATCAGCGAAGCTCTGGCTGAGATCCAGGAAGCATACGATCGTGAGATCAAGATGTGGTATCGAATCCGCCGGAAAGCCCTGAAGAGAGGTCTGACAGATCTGGCGGATAAGATCCTCTTAGAGATCAGAACTTCCCAGTGGGATGTGAACGATCTGCGGTTCACCAACTGGAAGTACAAGAAGTACCTGTTTCAGATTCGGTAAGGAGGTAGCGGATATGCTGAAGAATTACACCCCGGCTGAGTACCGGACAGTCACGGAATACGAGTTGGTGTTCGACGACGGGCACAACAACGGTTTTGGCTTCCCCTGCGACAGCACCGGCAAGCTCCTCGAAGGTCTGAATCCTGCGGCGTATGAGAATCGCCTCCGCTGCATGATGCACCCTGAGCAGTTCGTCCGGTTCAACGAAGTCATCCGGCATGACCGCCGGGTCAAGGATTTCGCTCACGGAACCTGTTCCTGCGGGAATGAGGTGGAGCTGATCGACCACTACCTCGGCGCTTGCCAGTGCGGGAAGTGTGGAAAGTGGTACAACCTGTTCGGTCAGGAGTTGCTTCCCCCAGA
The DNA here is from genome assembly GCA_017501695.1 of Oscillospiraceae bacterium. GTDB lineage: Bacteria > Bacillota > Clostridia > Oscillospirales > Oscillospiraceae > Faecousia. The sequence goes on along the minus strand of JAFVWL010000128.1, from coordinate 60,949 downwards.
TCAGTGGGGAGGCGACTCCCTCGATGAAGACTACTGAGGAGGGATAGCATGGGTGAGCATGAATCTTGGAGTGTTGCCGGTGATCCTGCACTGTGGGATCTGAAGTACCGGGCGATGCACGAAGTCCAGAAGAAGCAGGGGAAAGTGATCCCCGTGGTGTTCCCTGAATCGGAGTTCTGGGAGCGTATCACATTAGCGGAGCTGGCGTACTGGAGAACGATGTTCCGCATTGAAGCCGAAAAGGTTCTCCAGAGGAGCCAGTCATGGTGCGTGATGTATGCGGCGATCCAGTTCAGTGAAGAAGGTATCACCGGCGCCGATCTGATGATCCATCCGTTTGAAACAGAGGGTGACTATCTGAAGGCCATGGAGGAGTTTGAGGACTCCTTCGTATGCACCGTATATGGACGGAGGTGACTGAAATGACGAAAACCGGGTGGTGGCACATCAAGTGGGATTTGACCATTGAGGGAGAGCCAGTCAGATTTGAGGATCTGTCAGAAGCCACGCAAGAACATATCGCCAAGCTCATCCAAGAGGGCTATTGCAGTGGCGAAATCGTCGAGGAGTTCGATGATGAAGACTGTGACTACTGCTGCGATGAATGCAGCATAAACGGTTCCTGTGAACGGCAGGAACACATGGAGGAATGACTTATGGCAAAGCTCGAAATTATCCTCAGTCATGAGGAAGTACACGCAAATATCCCCTACTCCCTGATCTGCATGACCCGTTACGGCAGTTGCTGGAACACGATGCGGCGTAAGCGCCGCTGGAAGATGGAGTTCACCGAAGCTGAGCGGGAAGCCGCCAGCGCACTGTTCAGTAAGGCTCAGAGCTGGACGGTCGGCAGGGGAGTGCCCGACACGGTGCGGATGAGCACCAAGACCTACGAGCTGTGGCAGAAGCTCGGAGCCTTTTGTGGCTCGTTGTAAGAAAGGAGATCCAAGATGTTGAAAGAAGGCATGACGATCAGGGAAGCTGCCCAGCACTGGGTATCCAGCTTCAATGCTATTCCCTATGCAGTATGCGAGAAGCTGCTGCAAGTCAGTTGCGAGGAAATGTATGAGGTGACGCCTCCCTCCAAGCATGACAGAGTGAGCATTCACAGCGGTGAACACGCTGGCGAGTACGGCACGATCGTTCAGTCCTGCTACGATGGAGAAGACGATCTGTATCTGATCGACCTGGATAACTCTGAAGAGGATGCGGTACTTAGCACGGACGAGTTCGATGTTGAGAGGGATAGCTTCCTTCCTATGTGGGGCACGCTTTGGGCGTTTGATGAAGGCATCGACAACTGGTGGCTGGAAGAGAAGGGAGGTCTTCAGATGATGGCTGACTGTGGCTTCCGTATCTACGAGCAGGAGGATTATGAGTACATCTTCGGTATCGACGGTGCCGGTTACGATTTCTACGAACAGCACTGGATTCCGCTCTACAATGCCCGTGGTCTTCACTGGCACGATGAGGAGGCTGGCTGATGGACAAGGTTGTGATGAACGAACAGGATCTGGTTCTCCTGCTCCACTGGAGGGATGAGAACAAGGATCTGGTTCGCCAGCTCCCTTGCCCTCTGAAGGCGGTTGAGATCATCCTGACGCACAATGGTTTCCGTATCAAGGGTATCCGCACAGGGAACCGGCTGAAGCTGTACCTGAATATGAACGCCAGACCGATGGGCAGCACCGAGTTCCGCATGACAGAGAACCGGATGTGGGCGTCAGTGCCCGGAAAGAACCGGATGCAGGTCGATCAGGAGAACCTTCAGGCAGTCCTGACGGTCTACTGTTCGCTGATGGCGCTGATGACCTACGCCTCACCGGTGCGAACGATCTCTGAAACGACGAGGATCGTGTCGGCTCATAAACCCACCAAGGGAAAATCCAGCCGCAAACAGAACCGCACCACTTACATACTCCGCAAGGAGAACGGAGCGCTTCTGGCGATGCCCAGAGGCTCCCACTCAAGCCCCGGCGGGATCTTCACCGTTCGTGGGCACTTCCGCCATTACAAGAGCGGAAAGGTCGTATGGATTGCCGAGTACCAGAAGGGCACCGGCAAGAAGCATAAAAAGACATACAAGATTGGAGGCAACGCAAATGGTTAAGATCATGGGCAAGTACGAGAATCAGCCCTGGGAAGAGATCGACGAGTTCGATACCAGGAAGGAAGCGATGGAGGCTCTCCGGGAGTACCGGCTGGCATACGGCGCTGGTTGGCGACTCCGGCTGAAGTCAGTCTGAGGAGGTGTAGATATGAGCAATCTGGAAGCTCTGGTGTGCAACCTCCTGAAGTGCGGTCCCGCAGATCTGGTGATGCTGGAAAGAGTCGGTTTTGACTGGCCTGATGTCATCGACGCTACCGGCTGGAAGGGTAGCAGTTTCACCGACATGGACTTCAACAGTCTGATGGATGCCGTTGTCTATCTCGGAAAGATGGCAATCAAGGCTGCTGTGAATAACAGCCTGTCCGACCTCGAAATCCTTGAGCAGCGAGGTGAGCTGACCGAAGAAAAGTTCGAGGAGTTGTTTCAGTTCCACTACCTTGACCCGGAGGAGGACATTCAGTCGTACCACAACTATCTGGACACCCATGTATGGTTCGAGAAGAACGGAGCCGTCTACCGCAAGCACTTCGCTGAAGAGCTTGATGAGTTCGCAGAGAATGTAGGAATTGAGATCACCGGAGGGGAGGAAGACGAATGAAGATCCTGCTGAAGCTGATGTGCTGGCCGTTGATCCTGGTCAAGATCCTGCTGTTTGACATCCCGTTCGGAAAGAGGTGCTCCAGATGAAGTACCAAGTGACCGTGACCGAGCATCTCAGCAAGAAGGTCTTTGTAGAAGCGGCATCCGCAGAAGAGGCGAAGGCAGCGGCTGAGATGATGTGGTGGACAGAGGAGATCAAGCTGGACTATGGCGACTTCTCCGATGTCACCTATGAAGCCGTAGAGTGTGGAGGTGAATGATATGGTTTGTGATCCTGATGTCTGCCCTAACTGCCAGTACATTGGCGAGGGCGATAGCTGGTGCGATGTAACCCAAGAGATCGTTCTGGCGGACTGGGAGCCGACGGAGCATTACATGGGTCCCGGATGTCCGTACCGAAGACCCAAGAAGAAGCGCAAGAAAGGAGGCAAGCCCAATGGCAAAGAACGGTTATCTTGAGCGGCAGAAAGCCAGAGATCAGGCGAACCGGCAAGCTGCCCGGCAGACCTATGAGCAGTTTATGACCGATATGTTCATCTTCGCCTTGAATGACCCGGAGGTCATGGAAAAGGATGTTCTGGGCTACACCCGGTTGATGAAGGTGCTACGGGGCGTAGGCAAGTATTACGATCTGTTCTTCGACGCTCTGACTGATGCTGAGGACGCTGACTACCTCCGGCATAAGATGGATGAGAAGATGAAAGCGATCGTCAAGAATAAGGGCAAGTTCTTCCCCTTTGAAGAGCGATACGACTATGTGGTTGAAGTGATCACTGGCAGGAAGAAGAAAGGCCGCAGATAGAATACGATTTCCAGAGGCTCACGCCTCATGAAACATACAACCCACTGGTAAGCAACTGTCCCAGTCGCTCCAGTGGGCTGTTTATTTGAACGAAACGATTGACATACAGCCGGTTTCTGATAAAATAGGGAAAGTGGAAAAAAGTGTGTTGATCCCCGTGATACGAGAGTATAGAAATCCGAACTTTTTCGAGATTTCCGTCTTGGCATCACTACTCCCGTGAACATAGGGGATGCCATGTGCATCCTTTGAGTGGCTATGAAACGAATGCTTCCATGGCTGGTCCTGATCCTGGTGGTGGTCGGTTCCGTGCTTCTGCTAAGCAATTTCCGGATCAACGCCGTACTTTTTGGGGTCAGACCGGAGAACGGTGGGATAAAAAACAGTCAGAATCTTCAAAAGCTGATCGATTGGGTTTCTCCTTTGGGCGGAACCATCTATATCCCGGCAGGGGAATATGAATTCGCCCAGAACGGGACTCAGACCATCGGTGCCCACTGTATCAAAATGCGTTCCAACGTGCGGATCGTGGGTGATGGGGAACGGACGGTGCTGAAGCCGGTGGGTGAGTCTGTCTACGGTCTGGATATGTTCTACTATAACGACTATCTGGATCTGGGCCAGGCCGATTATCTGGAAAACTGCGTGTTTGAGGATTTCGTGATTGATGCCATTGGCACCTCCTGCCAGGTTTACACCTCTGCAGGCAAGGGCTTTATGTTTAACCTGTTCCGTAATTGCCATTGGAATGGGGTGACCGTTCGAAATACGGATGCCACGGGCTTTGGCGTGGACTGCCCTCTGGACAGCAGCATTGTCAATTGCTGGGCCCTTAACTGCGGAAAGGCTGCTGATCCTGAAAGCACCGGTGCGTCGGGCTTTGGAATCGGATTTGGATTTTCCGATGATGAAAGCATCCGGATCGAAGGCTGCCATGCAGAAGGGAATGCCAAATTCGGGTTCTTTTTCGAGCACCAGGGCCGGTTTGATCCCCAGCGGTATCAGGCAAAGGGAACCGGGGGATTTGCGGTTTCGGACTGCACCGCCCGGGAGAACCGGTATAATTTTGGCGGTATTGCGGCCTTTGGCGGCGTTTATGAAAACTGCACCTCGACGGATGCCCTTTGCGACGGGTGTTATTTTGAAAACTGTTCCGATTTTCGGGTAACAAAGTGTGTGTTCCTGCGGTCCGGGGATTATGATATCCGCGTGGAGGGCCAATGTGCCAGCCTGGTGCTGACCGAAAACCGGTCCGATACCAACCGGCTTTTACTGGGTTCCTCGGATGACTGCGAGGACGCGGGTAATTCCTGGAACGAATGACCGGACGGAACCGTTGACAATAATTCTGGATCCTGATCTGTCTGTTGACAGATTTGAATTGGAGGTTAATCATGTTTGAACTGAAGAAAACCGAGGGTAAGGCCCGGCGGGGTGAATTTACCTGCGCCCATGGCACGGTCCAGACCCCCGTGTTTATGAATGTGGGCACCCAAGGCGCCATCAAAGGCGGCCTCAGTGCCAGGGATCTGAAGGACATCGGATGCCAGGTGGAGCTGAGCAATACTTACCATCTGCATTTACGTCCCGGTGACCAACTGGTGAAGGAGTGCGGCGGCCTGCACAAATTTATGACCTGGGACGGCCCCATGCTGACGGATTCCGGTGGATTCCAGGTTTTCAGCCTGGCCGGTCTGCGGCGGATCAAGGAGGAGGGTGTCTATTTTGCCTCCCACATTGACGGCCGAAAGATCTTTATGGGTCCGGAGGAGAGTATGCAGATCCAGTCCAATCTGGGCAGTGATATTTGCATGGCCTTTGACGAGTGCATCGAAAATCCTGCGCCCCGGGATTATGTGCTGAAGAGCGTGGCACGGACCACCCGCTGGCTGGAACGGTGCAAAGCGGAGAATGCCCGGCTTAACAGCCTGCCGGATACGGTGAATCCCCAGCAGATGCTCTGGGGTATCAACCAGGGCGGCACCTATGCCGACATCCGGGTGGACCATATGAAACGCATCGCGGAGCTGGATCTGCCCGGCTATGCCATCGGCGGCCTGGCTGTGGGCGAGACAGCTCAGGAGATGTATGATATCATCGATGCCGTGGAACCGCATATGCCCGCGGACAAGACCCGCTACCTTATGGGAGTGGGAACCCCCACAAACATCATAGAGGCGGTGGCCCGGGGCGTGGACTTCTTTGACTGCGTCATGCCCGCCCGGAATGCCCGTCATGCCCGGCTTTTTACCTGGCAGGGTGCCATCAATCTGAAAAACGCCAAATACGCCAAGGACCTGGGCCCCATTGACCCCGAGTGTGACTGTCCCGTATGCCGCCGGTACAGCAGGGCCTATATCCGGCACCTGTTCGTGGCAGAGGAGACTTTGGCTCTGCGTCTTGCGGTGATGCACAATCTGTATTTCTACAACAAACTCATGGAGCGGATCCGTGACAACCTGGATAACGGCACTTTTGCTCAGTTCCGGGCGGAGTATTCCGAGAAATTGAGCAGAAGAATATAATTTGTCCTTGCTTTTTGTACAATCAATGATATAATATACAAGACATTTTCAAAAACGAAGGAGTTTTTACCCATGCTGTATTTCCTGGAAAATCCCGGCGCCGGTGTTGATATGATGAGCACCCTCATTATGATGGGCGTCATGTTCGCTCTGATGTATTTCATGCTGATCCGTCCCGAGAACAAGCGGAAGAAGGAAGCGGAAGAAATGCGCGAGTCCCTGAAGGTTGGCGATGACATTACCACCATCGGCGGTATTGTCGGTAAGATCGTTGACATCAAGGGCGATAACATCGTTATCGAAACCAGCGCAGACCGTGTCCGTATCGAACTTGTCAAGTGGGCTGTGTCCACCAACGAGTCCGCTGCTGCCCGTGCCGCTGAGGAAGCCAAGAAGGCAGAGGAAGCCAAGGCCAAGGCCAAGGCTGCCAAGAAGGCCGAAAAGGATCTTTAATTCCATAAAAAACGAAAGGCTTCGGAGCGATTCCTGCTCCGAAGCCTCTTTGTTATTTTTTGTTTTGTTTGCGCTGCCAGGTGGACCAAAGCCGGACCACGGTGGAGACCATGAGCATACCCACTGCCATGACACCGGCAATGGCGATGGTATGGGTGCCCTGCTGAGCAAAGCTTGCCATATCGCCCCGGACGGCGTAATTCATGGTGTAATAGACGCCCGCGCCGGGGATCAGAGGGAATATGGATACGACCAGGTAAGAGATGGCGGGATATTTTCGGACCCGGGCCATGATCTCCGCATAGGCCGCGGCTACCACGGTGGAAAGAAAATAGCACATAATCTCATCACAGCCCAGCTCCAGCAGTACCAGATAGGCAAGCCAGGTAAGAATGCCACCCAGCATACACAGAAGTATTCCGGGACCGTGGATGTTGAACAGCATGGAGAATCCAAAACATCCGATGAAGCAGGCTACAAGCTGAATGGGGATGTTGTAAGCCAGAGGCGAGGGACTGAGCGGTACGCCGATCAGCGTATTGACCAGGGTCCAGGCGGTACCGGTGCCGAGACACAGGGCGGCGGCAATCAGCAGTACCTGCATGATCCGGTTAATGCCGGAATTGGTGTCGCCGTAAATGATATCCCGCATGGCGTTGACGAAGAGCAAACCTGGCACCAGCAGCATGATGGCCGCAATGATTACAGCGTCGGCATTGTCCGTCAGGCCCAATGCGCCCAGGATATAGGGCGGCGTTGCCATCAGGAAGGAAGCAACGATGGTGCGGAAAAACTGGTTGGTTTCCAGATTGTTCATGACCCGGTTGACGCAGCCGATGAGAATGCCGCACAGCCCTGCGAACAATCCGTCCAGAAGGGTAGCGCCAAACAAAAAGCTGAAGCCAAAGGCGCCAAGAAAGCTGCTGATCAGAATCATGGGGAAGGAGTAGGTGACCATGGTGGCATCCGTTTGAGAAAGCCATTGCATGGCCTGCTTGGGCTCCGGCGCCTGTTCGCAGATCCGGCGGCTGAGGCTGTTGTATTTCTCCACACCGTCCAGATCGTTGCCGTGGTGTCCGATGCGTCGCATCCGGGTCATGGGCTTGCCCTCGGGGGTTTCGATGCTGACAATGAGGCAGTTGGGGATAGAATATGCCTCGGACTGGATCCCGTAAACAGTCAGGATCCGGTTGATGCTTTCTTCGACCCGGAAGGTCTCCGCACCGCACATGGACAGGCGGTAGCCCAGCTCGGAGACAAGGTCCATCAAGATGTTGTAATCCATATGGATGACCTCTCTTGCAGAAAATGACGAAATCAGTATAGCACGATTCCGGGAAAATACAAGCGTTAATCATCCGATCCGCAGTTATTTTTCCTGAGGGGGTCCGAGTCCATCATAAAACAACTGGAATTCAGGTTCCGGGACTTCAGATATTCCGCACCCCAGTTACGCATGGCAACCAGAATGGGGAGCAAGCTCCGCCCCAGGTCCGTCAGGGAATATTCCACTTTGGGTGGTATCACGGGGTAAACCTGCCGGTAAATCAGCTCCCGTGCTTCCAGCTCCCGGAGCTGCTGGGTCAGCATTTTCGGTGTGGCACTGCTGATTCTCTTACGCAATTCAGAAAACCGCAGGGTTCCGTCGGAAAGGTGCCATAAGATCAGCGCTTTGTATTTGCCTCCGATCAAATCAAGTGTGGCTTCCACGGGACAGTTGGATTCCATAATTTAACCTCCAGTATCTTTTTGGATAGTATGATACAAAAATGTACGTACTTGCGAAAAATGCTTTATATGATAAAATGGTAACACAAAGAAATTAGCCTGTCAATGCTTGGTTTATTTCTGTTTTTTTAATTGATTTTATTTGGAAAATCGTGGATAATAGAGCTATAGAAAAGAGGGGTTGCTATGACAATCAAATTTCGGGTTACCGGCATGACCTGCGCGGCCTGTTCCGCCAGGGTGGAGAAGGTTACCAATCATGTGCCCGGAGTGGAAAAGGCGGAAGTTAATTTGCTTGCCGGTACCATGGCGGTACAGGCTGCCGATGAATCCGTGATTCCTGCCATCATTCAGGCGGTGACCGATGCCGGTTACGGCGCGTCGGTTCCGGGAAAGACCCTCAAAAAGGAAGAGAAAAACCCGGCGGACAATGCTTTGCGGGATATGAAGAAAAGAATCGTTGGTTCCGCTGTTTGTCTGGTGGTCCTGATGTATTTTACCATGGGACATATGGTGGGCCTGCCCATGCCCGATTGGTATCATGGACCGGAAAACGCTTTGGTTGCGGCTCTGCTGCAGTTTTTCCTGACCCTGCCACCCGTGTATCTGAACCGGGTCTACTATAGCCGGGGTCTGAAGGCTCTGTGGAACCGTGCGCCCAATATGGATTCCCTGATTGCCGTGGGTTCCTTGGCGGCGCTGGTCTACGGCGTGGCTGCTCTGTTCCGTATGGCCTATGCCATGGGTCACGGGGAATGGGAAACCGTCAAGCTGTACAGTGAAAATCTGTACTTTGAATCCGCTGCTATGATCCTGACCCTGATCACCCTGGGCAAATTCCTGGAGACCCGGGCCAAGGGCAAGACCGGCGACGCCATCCGTCAGCTTATGGACCTGAGTCCCAAAACCGCCACTGTCCGCAGGGATGGCGTGGAGACAGAACTTCCTGTGGAGGAGGTCCGGGTAGGGGATACGGTCATCGTTCGGTCCGGCGGCAGCATCCCTGTGGATGGAACGGTGCTTACCGGACGGGCCGCCGTGGACCAAAGCGCCCTGACCGGTGAAAGCGTTCCCGTGGAAAAGGTTCCCGGGGATACAGTGGCCGCGGCAACCATTAACACCGAGGGCTATCTGGAATTCCGGGCGGATAAGGTGGGGGAGGATACCACACTTTCCCAGGTGATCCGTATGGTGGAGGAAGCCGGCGGATCCAAGGCACCCATTGCCCGGCTGGCGGATCAGATCTCCGGAATCTTTGTTCCGGTGGTCATGGTCATCTCCGCCCTTACCTTCGCATTCTGGATGATCGGGGGCTACGGTCTGGAATTCTCACTGACCTGCGCCATTTCGGTGCTTGTCATCTCCTGCCCCTGCGCCCTGGGTCTTGCGACGCCGGTGGCCATTATGGTGGGCACGGGCCGTGGTGCCCGGATGGGTGTGCTGTTCAAAAATGCCCAGGCCCTGGAAAATCTGCATCATGTGGACACGGTGGTGTTGGATAAGACCGGAACCCTGACCACCGGTAAGCCTGCGGTGACGGATATCATTCCCGCCTCCGTAAGCCAGGGGCATCTGATGACGGTTGCTGCTTCTTTGGAAGCCCGGTCCGAACATCCCTTTGCCAAGGCCATACTGCGGAAGATGGGGGATAACCCCTATCCCCAGGTGGAGAATTTTGAGACACTGCCGGGCCGGGGGGTGGCCGGTGACATCAACGGAGTCCGGTATTATGGCGGCAATAAGCGGCTCATGGAGGAGCTTGGGGTTTCCGTTCCCGATTTCCCGGAGCTGGCGGCTCAGGGGAAGACTCCTTTGTATTTTGCCGAGAAAAATGTGTACTTGGGCACCATCGCTGCGGCGGATGTGCTGAAAGCTGATTCCCATGCTGCGGTGAAAGCCATGCAGGGCCTTGGGCTGGACGTGGTCATGCTTACCGGCGACAACGAAAAGACTGCCGCTTCTATTGCGGAGAAGGCCGGCATCACTCATGTGATCGCCAATGTGCTTCCCGGCGATAAGGCCGGTGTGGTGGAAAAGCTTCGTAAGGAAGGCCACCGGGTGCTGATGGTGGGCGACGGAATCAACGATGCCCCGGCTCTGGTTACGGCGGACGTGGGTATGGCAATTGGCGCTGGAACGGATATTGCCATGGAGTCGGCGGATATTGTGCTGATGAACAGCTCTTTGACCGGTGTTTCCGGTGCGGTGGAGCTGAGCAAGGCGACGATCCGCAATATTCGTCAGAATCTCTTCTGGGCGTTCTTTTACAATACCGTGGGCATCCCTGTGGCGGCGGGTGTGCTGTTCCTGCCTTTCGGAATCACTTTAAGCCCCATGCTGGGTGCCGCGGCTATGAGCATGAGCTCCGTGTTTGTGGTGACCAATGCTTTAAGGCTGCGGCTGTTCCGGCCCACGGTGGTGGAGGCATCCTGCGTTTTGGAGGAAACCCAGGTTACGATTGAAGAACCTATCATTATGAAGGAGGATAATAAAATGGAAACTGTGATCAAAGTCGAGGGGATGATGTGCAAGCACTGCAAGGCCCATGTGGAAAAGGCCTGCAAGGGCGTTGCGGGTACTGTTGACGCGGTGGTTGATTTGGCTGCCAAGAATGTCACCGTCACCGGAACCGCCAGCCTGGAGGCTCTGAAGGCTGCCATTACGGAAGCCGGCTACGATGTTGTGGAATAAGCATGAAGTACGATCTGTTTTATGAGTCCCGTGGAGCGGGACGGATCCATGGCTGCCGCTGGGAACCCCAGGGGCAGCCGAAGGCTGTTTTGCAGTTGGTCCATGGCATTGCCGAGCACATTGGTCGGTTTGAACCCCTGATTCGCTTCTTTAACGATCAGGGCTATGTGGTGGTTGCCGAGGACCATATGGGCCACGGCCGTTCCATCGGTGAGGAGTGTCCTCAGGGATATTTCCATGGGGGATGGTTTACCGCAGTGGAAGACACCCGGCAGCTTATGCGCTACACCATGAAGAAGTATCCGGGTCTGCCCTATGTACTGCTGGGCATTTCCATGGGTTCCTTTATGGTACGTACCCTGATTGCTAAGTATCCCGATTGCGGCATCAGTGCCGCGATCCTTTGCGGTACTGCCTGGCAGGATCCTAAGGTGCTGAAGGCCGGTCGGTCCCTTGCCCGGATGGTCTGCAAGGCCTCCGACGAGCGGGAGCCCAGCGGGCTGCTGCAGAAAATGATGTTCGGCTCCTATAACCAGCGGGTGAAGGATCCCCAGTCTCCCAATGCCTGGCTTTGTTCCGATGCTGCCGTGGTGGACAACTATGACGGAGATCCCCTGTGCGGCTTCCAGCCCACCGCCGGATTGGCCCGGGATATGCTGGAAGGGATCCATTATATCCAGCAGCCGGATACCTTGTGCCGGATGCGGAAGGATCTGCCTGTGTTCTTCATCGCCGGAGATCAGGACCCTGTGGGCAACTACGGAGCCGGTGTGGAGCGCTGCGCCAAGGAATTCCGGGCCCAGGGCATGACCCGGGTGGCGCTGAAGCTGTATCCCGGCTGCCGCCACGATGTACTGAACGAACTGGACTGTGGGAAGATTCGTGCTGATGTGACCGAGTGGATTGAAAGCACTATTGATTAAAAGTACGAAATATTGGACCTTTATCCTGGTATACTGTTGTCACAAAGAAAAAGGAGTGACGGCTATGTATTCCATGAGATATGTTTACGGTCATATTCAGGTTTATGATTGGAGAGGGAATTTCCTGTTCTCGGCAGATAACGAGCGGGAAGCCAGAGAGGAACTGATGGACTATGAGGAATCTGCGGCTTGATATTTGCTACGATGGCACCCGGTACCGGGGCTGGCAGCGGCTGGCTGGGGTGGACAATACCATTCAGGGCAAGCTGGAACAGACCCTGTCCCGGATCCTGGGGGAGGAAATCGAGATCTCCGGCAGCGGGCGGACCGATGCCGGTGCCCATGCCCAGGGTCAGGTGGCGAATTTTCACTGCGAAAGCTCCATGACCTGCGGTGAGATTTTGTCCCAGCTTCGGCGGTATTTGCCTGAGGATATTGGCATATACTCCTGCCGGGAGGTACAGCCCAGGTTCCATGCCCGGCTGAACGCGGTCCGTAAGACCTATGTGTACCGCCTGTGGAACAGCCCAGGGCCTTGTGTCTTTGAACGGCGGTTCGTTGCTGTGGATCCCAGAAAGCTGGATCTGGAAAAAATGCGTAAGGCTGCGGCCTTTTTGGTGGGAGAGCATGATTTTTCCGCCTTTTGTGCCAATAAAAAGATGAAAAAGTCCACGGTCCGCCGAATTGACCGCATCGAGATCCGGCAGGTAGGACAGGAAGTCCGTTTCGTTTTCGTGGGCAACGGATTTCTCTATAACATGGTCCGCATTCTGGTTGGCACCTTGCTGGAAGTGGGCAGGGGAGAGCGGGAAGCGGAGTCCGTTCCCGGGCTGTTCGGCGCGAAACGGGAGGAAGCCGGTGCCCTGGTCCCAGCATCCGGTCTGTGCCTGATGGAGGTAGAATATTGAACATTCAGATTTTTGGAAAGAGCAAATGCTTTGACACGAAAAAAGCTGAACGCTGGTTTAAGGAGCGCCGGATCAAGTACCAGTACATTGACCTTTTGCGCTACGGAATGTCCGGCAAGGAATTCGACAGTGTGCTTCGGGCTGTAGGCGGCGTGGATCAACTGATTGATTGGGATGGCAAGTCCCAGGATATTACACTGATGAAGTACATGGACGACAAACGGGCTAAGGAAGATAAGATTTTTGACGATCCTTCTCTGATGAAGACTCCGGTTGTGCGCAACGGAAAGCAGGCAACCGTAGGTTTTTGCCCGGAAATCTGGTCCACCTGGGAATGAATAAAACATCTACAAAAGCAGTTCTCCCAATGGGAGAGCTGTTTTTTTGTGCAAAGTCTATGAATCAGGGAAGATTTCTCTTGCAACATGGACAAAAAAGTGGTATGCTAGGAGGGCATTATGACGAAGATCCTGGAAACGGTCAACGGCATCGTGTGGGGAGTTCCCGCGTTGGCCTTGATTCTCGGTGTGGGGCTGTATCTGAGCGTCCGCACGGGCTTTGCCCAGCTTACGCTGTTTCCCAAGTCCCTTCGGCTTTTCTTTGCCAGACTGTTCCGAAAAGAAAAAGGATCGGAGGGTGTTTCTCCTTTTCAGGCCCTTTGTACCGCTTTGGCGGCAACCGTGGGCACCGGAAATCTGGCCGGTGTGGCTGGAGCCATCGCCATCGGCGGTCCCGGTGCTATATTCTGGATGTGGCTGTGTGCCATTCTGGGAATGATCACCAAATTCGCGGAAGCGGCGCTGGCAGTCCGGTACCGGGTACGTGATGGCGGGAGCTATGCGGGCGGTCCCATGTATATGATCGAAATGGGATTGGGGAAAGCCTGGAAGCCCCTGGCGGCGGTTTACTGCTTTTTCGGTGTGGTTGCGGCCTTCGGGGTTGGAAACTGCACCCAGATCAACGCGGTGGTTACCGGGGTCCACAGTGTGCTGCAATGCTTTGGCATGAACGCGGATCCTGCCTGGGACTGGATCCTGGGGCTCCTGCTGGCGGTTATGGTGGTGTCCATGCTCCTGGGTGGGGCAAAACGGATCGGCCTGATCGCGGAAGCCCTGGTTCCCTTTGCGGCTGCGGCCTACATTCTGCTGTCCTGCGGGGTGCTGATCCTCCGGTGGGAAGCGGTTCCTCACGCTTTTACTCAGATCTTTCAGGGGGCCTTTACGCCCGGGGCGGTTACCGGCGGCGTCATCGGGTCCGCCTTTCAGGCTTTGCGGACAGGCGTTTCCCGGGGTGTGTTTACCAACGAAGCGGGCATGGGCACTGCCTCCATGGCCCACGGCTCTGCCCGGGTCCGGCATCCTGTGGAGCAGGGGATGATGGGGATTGTGGAGGTCTTTTTGGACACGGTGGTGATCTGCACTCTGACGGGGCTCGTGATCCTGGTCAGCGGGGTGGAGATTCCATACGGACGAGATGAGGGCTTGGCATTGACCACCCGTGCCTTTACACAGGTGCTTGGAAGCTGGTCGGCAGTTTTGATTGCCCTGGAAACCTGCTGCTTCGCCTTTGCCACCGTGTTGGGCTGGGGCCTGTACGGTGCCCGGTGTGCCCAGTATTTGTTTGGAAAGGGTGCCTGGAAGACCTTTGCCTGGCTCCAGGGGATCACTGTGGTGCTGGGGGCTGTTTTGAATACGGGAATGGTTTGGACTGTTTCCGAAACCGTCAATGGGCTTATGGCGATTCCCAATCTCATTGCCCTGGTTTTGCTGAGTCCGGAGCTGATCCGGCTTACGAAAGAATATCAATTAGATCCTGGCGGCTGCGCCGCCAAGGGAGGTACATATGAATATTTCCATCAACGCCAACCGCTGCGAACCCTCTCCCATGCGGAAGTTCCATCCTTACGCCGTGAAGGCTAAGGAAGCGGGCAAGACCATCTATCATCTGAACATCGGTCAGCCGGACCTGGCCACGCCTCAGGCGTTTTACGATGCCATCCGGACCTTCAGCGAGACTACCCTGGCCTATGAGGCCTCTCCCGGTATGCCCCTGCTGATCGAAGCCATCCGGAAGTATTACGCTGAGATCGGGGTGGACCTGGACCCCAGCGACATTCTGATCATGACCGGTGGCAGCGAAGCCCTGCTGCTGACCTTCCTGTGCATCCTGGATCCTTACACCGAGGTCATCATCCCGGAGCCCTACTATCCCAACTACACCACCTTCGTCAACGCTGCCGGCGGCCGGATCCGTGCTCTGCCTACCAGCGCGGAGGAGGGCTACCGCTACGCCGACCGCAAGCGCATCGAAAGCCTGATCACCAAGAACACCCGGGCTATTATGATCACCAACCCCGGTAATCCCACTGGTGTGGTGCTCAGCGAGGAAGAGATGCGGATGATTGCCGATATTGCCAAGAAGCATGATCTGTTCCTGATCTGCGACGAGGTTTACCGGGAATTCTGCTATGACGACAAGTTCGGTGTACCCACCATGGGCCGTTACCGGGATATCGATGACAATCTGATCATCGTGGACTCCGTGTCCAAGCGGTTCTCCGCCTGCGGTGCCCGTGTGGGCTGCGTGGTCACCCGGAACAAGGAGCTCCAGGCGGCGCTGCTGAAGCTGTGCCAGTCCCGTCTGGCGGTTGCCACCATCGATCAGCTTGGCGCCGCTGCCCTGTATGGGGTGGACCATGCCTTCTTCCGCAAGTCCAAGGAGGAATATAAGGTCCGCCGGGATACGGTGGTCCGCTGCCTGCGGAAGATCCCCGGTGTGAAGGTGGAGGAGCCTATGGGTGCCTTCTATGTCATGGCCAGCCTGCCGGTGGACGACGCGGACAAGTTCCAGCACTGGCTGCTGGAGGAGTTCGACGACAACGGCGACACCGTCATGTTCGCCCCGGGAGCACCCTTCTACGAGACTCCCGGCAAGGGCATCAACGAGGTACGAATCGCCTATGTTCGCAAGAAGGAAGAGCTAGAGCGGGCTATGGAGCTGCTGGCCAAGGGCATCGCCCGGTATCAGAAGGAAGTCATGGGCCTGTAACGGAAATTACTGCACCCACGGAATTATTCCGTGGGTGTTTTCCTTTTGTAAAATTCATAAAAAGTTTCGACATTCTCGGAATACTGTGATATAATAAACAAAATATTGGGTTTTGGAGATGGAACCATGGCATTTGTGGAATTTGAAAATGTGGGCAAGACCTACCATATGGGTGAGGTACAGATCAATGCCCTGCACAACGCTTCTTTTACGATCGAAAAAGGGGAGCTGGTGGTCATTGTCGGTCCTTCCGGTGCGGGCAAAACCACCCTGCTGAATATTCTGGGCGGTATGGATACCCTGTCCACCGGCAAGGTCATGCTGGACGGTCAGGAGATTTCCAAGCTGAACCGAAAGGAGCTGACGGAATACCGCCGCCATGATGTTGGTTTCGTATTCCAGTTCTACAACCTGATCGGCAACCTGACGGCATTGGAAAATGTGGAGCTTGCCAATCAGATCTGCAAGGACCCTCTGGATGCGGCCCAGGTGCTGAATGATGTGGGCCTGGGTGACCGGATGAAGAATTTCCCCAGCCAGCTTTCCGGCGGTGAGCAGCAGCGTGTGGCCATCGCCCGGGCTTTGGCCAAGAATCCCAAGCTGCTGCTGTGTGACGAGCCTACCGGTGCCCTGGATTACCAGACCGGCAAGGCCATTTTGAAGCTGCTGCAGGATACGGGTCGGAGAACCGGTATGACTGTGGTCATCATCACCCACAACAGTGCCCTGACTGCCATGGCGGATCGGGTCATCCGGGTCAAAAGCGGCACCGTGTCCTCTGTGACCCTGAACGAACATCCTCAGAATGTAGCGGAGCTGGAATGGTAATGAAGAAAAATGTCATGGGCAAAAATCTTGCCCAAACCATCCTCAAGTCCATAACCCGGTATATTGCCATTGTGTTGATCATTGCCCTGGGCGCGGCTATTTTTGTGGGCCTGCGGACCACCAAGACGGACATGGTCCAGACCGGACAGGAATTCATGGATGCCCAGAATATGTTCGATCTGCGGCTGCTGAATTCCTATGGCTGGACAGCGGAAAATCTGGATCAGATCGCCGCCATCTCCGGCGTGAAGGATGTGGAGGGGGTCATCACCCTGGATGTGCTGGCCCAGTTCCAGGGGCAGGAGGATGCGTCGGTTTATAAGGTCTATGATCTGCCGGATGCGGTCACCGTACCGTACCTGCTCCATGGCCGGATGCCCCAGGCACCCAATGAATGCCTGGTGGACGGTGCCCGGTTTGGAGAAAGCGCGCTGGGTATGAAGCTGGTGCTTTCCGATAAGAATGAGGAAAGTACGCTGGATTCCCTTGCATACGATACGTTCACGGTGGTTGGTACGGTCAGCACACCGCTTTACATGGATATGTCCCGGGGTACCACGACCCTGGGCAACGGTACTGTCGCGGCTTATGTGTACATTCCGGAGGATGCCTTTGATGTGGATTACTATTCCGAAATCTGTGTCACCATGGACGGAGATTACCGGATCTACACGGAGGAATTTCACACCGCCATGGACGATATGGCGGAGTACATCAAGCCCCTGCTGGAGCCGATTGCCCAAAACCGTTACGAGTCAGTGCTGGCGGATGCCTGGAAGGCTTATGACGAGGGCCTGCAGGAGCTTCAGGAGGGCGAGGCGGAATTCCTGGACGCCAGGGAGGAAGCCCTGAAAACGCTGGAAGAGGGCCGTCAGGAGCTTCTGGATGCCCAGGCGGAAATCGACGAGAACCGGGCCCTTCTGGAGGACGGCCTTGTCCAGTTGGAGGAAGGCCAAAAGACCATTGACGAGGGAAGGCAGACTATCATAGATTCCCGCCAGCAGTTGGCGGATGCCAGGGCCGATGCCTATGCCCAGATTGCCGAAGGTACCGCTACCCTGATGGAAAACCGGAAAACTGTCAACGCGAACTTGGTCCTGGTGGCTGAGGGTATCGTGCAGATCGACAACGGTCTTATCCGGTTGAACAGTGGCATTTCCCAATTGGAAAGCGGCCTGCAGCAGCTCGACACCATGGCCACACTGATGGAATCCGTGATCCGGCTGCTGGATGTGAGCATTCAGACTACCCAGTCCGCCCTGGACCGGGCTAAGGAAAATCCCCTGGCAGACGAACGGCTCATCGAAGCGCTGGAAGCCAGACTTCAGGAACTGCTGGCGGAGCGGGAATCCTACGCCCAGCAGTATCAGGAGATGGAGGACAACCGGGAGATTTACTCCGCCCAATTGGAGGAGCTGATCGCTAAACGGGAGGAGATCCAGGCCCAGCGGGCGGAGCTGGTGGCAAATCAGAAGCTGCTTCAGGATGCCCTGGTGGCCATTGAGGCCGGATTCCAGGAACTGGCGGACAGCAAGGTCCTGGCGGAACAGGAATTTGCTGCCGCTGAGGCCCAGATCGCCGCAGGCGAATTGGAGCTGAATACGGCCCAACAGGAGCTGGATGCCCGGAGACTGGAAGCCGAAGAGGGTATGATCGCCCTGGAGGATGCCCAGAAGCAGGTGGACGAAGGCTGGATCACCTACCAGGAGGGCTACGAGGAGGCCATGCAGGAGCTGGAGGACGCGGAAGCGGAGCTCCGGGACGGATGGGCAGAGCTGGCGGACGCCAAGGAAGAGATCAACGGTCTGAAAAGCCCTGATGTCTTTGCTCTGGGCCGGAACACCAATGTGAGCTATCTTTCCCTGGACAGCAACTCCGACATTGTGGAGGGCGTTTCCGCCGTGTTTCCTGTGTTTTTCCTGTTGATCGCGGCACTGGTGTGCATCACCACCATGACCCGCATGGTGGAGGAAGAGCGGACCCAAATCGGTACCTTAAAGGCCCTGGGCTATTCCAACGGAGCCATTATCGGCAAATATCTTGCCTATGCGGGCAGCGCGGCGGTTCTGGGCTGCGGCCTGGGTGTGCTGGTGGGAAGCTGGATCTTCCCCCTGATCCTGTGGCAGGCCTACAACATCATTCTCAATATCCGGCCGGATATTACGCTGCTCATCGACTGGCCCCTGGGCCTGAGCGTGGTGGCTGTATATACTGCTGTGACCCTGGGCGTGACCTGGTATTGCTGCCGCAATATGCTGCGGGAGGTTCCCGCGGAGCTGATCCGGCCCAAGCCCCCTACCTCCGGAAAGAAGATTCTGCTGGAATACCTGCCCTTCTGGAACAGAATCAGCTTCCTGAATAAGGTTATGCTCCGCAATATTTTCCGCTACCGCCAGCGGCTGCTGATGATGCTGGTGGGCATTGGCGGATGCACGGCCCTGCTGCTGACGGGCTTCGGCATCAAGGACTCCATTATGGACATTGTGGATTTCCAGTTCCAGGAGGTTACTCTGTACGATCTGGAGATCCGTTTCGCTGACGGACTGGAGGCTGAGGAGCAGGAACAGTTCCGGGATGAGATTGGCCGATATGTGGATCAAATCACCTTTGCCCATCAGTCCAGCGTGGAGCTGGACCACAACGGACAGACCCGGGATATTATCCTGATTGCCGCCGATGGGGATTTTGAAAATATGATGGATTTCCACAGCGGAAAAACGTCCCTGTCCATGCCCGGAACGGGGGAGGCACTGCTTTCCATCGGTATGGCGGAAAAGCTTGGCATCCGCACCGGTGATGTGGTTACCCTGCGAAACAGCGATCTGGAAACCATGACAGTCACCGTCGCGGGCATCTACGATAATCATGTGTACAATTACATCATCGTGACCCCGGATACCATGGCAAGCCAATGGGGTGACGCGCCGGAGAAGCAGATGGCGTACCTGACAGTGACGGACAGCCAGGATCCCTATCTGGCCAGCACCAAGGTCTCTGCCTTTGCGGGCGTAATGAGCGTGACTGTGTGTCAGGACCTGGCGCTGCAGGTGG
Source organism: Oscillospiraceae bacterium (assembly GCA_017501695.1). Taxonomy (GTDB): domain Bacteria; phylum Bacillota; class Clostridia; order Oscillospirales; family Oscillospiraceae; genus Faecousia. The sequence goes on along the minus strand of JAFVWL010000128.1, from coordinate 41,282 downwards.
GTTCTATGCTGGAAGCCATGAACCTGGTGGTTGTCACCATCGTGATCTGTGCTGGACTGCTGGCGATAACGGTGCTGTATAACCTGACCAATATCAATATCACTGAGCGGATCCGGGAAATCGCCACCATCAAGGTCCTGGGCTTCAACGCGGCGGAATCCGGTGCCTATGTGTTCAAGGAAAATCTGCTGCTGTCGGTCATGGGCGCTGCCATCGGCCTGATCTTCGGCCATTGGCTGCTGGAATTTGTTATGTCCCAGATCAAGGTGGATATGGTGTGGATGCAGGCGCGGCTGCTGCCCATCAGCTATTTCTGGTCCATCGCCCTGACCCTGCTTTCCGCGGTGGCTGTGGATTTCGTGCTGTATTTCAAGCTGGAAAAGATCAATATGGCGGAAGCTCTGAAATCCGTAGAATAAAATACTATGCAAGAAACGCCTGTCCGGTGGGACAGGCGTCAGCGTGTCAAAAAAGTCCTTTGAATAACACGTCATTGCGAACCAGTCCGCAGACTGGTGTGGCAATCCCGTAAATTAAGGTGGAAATGTACGATTTTTGACAAGAAATGTTTGAAAATCCACGGGATTCCCACGCCAGTGTGAGCACTGGCTCGGAATGACGTGGTTTTTCGACAGTCTGACGCCTGTCCGGTGGGACAGGCGTTTCACTTTATCCATAATGGTCCAGCAAATACAAAACCGCTTCCCGGTAGCCCTCCAGACCATGGCCCTTGATGGTGTGGACACAGGCCATGCTGGGGTAGGAGATCTGCCGGAAGGGTTCCCGGCTGTCCACATCGGAGATGTGGACCTCCACCGCGGGGATGGATACTGCTTTCAGGGCATCCAGAATGGCTACGCTGGTGTGGGTATAGGCGGCGGGGTTGATGACGATGCCGTCATAGTTTCCGTAGGCCTCCTGGATCTTGTCCACCAGGGAACCTTCGTGATTGGATTGAAATTGGTTAATGACCACATTTTCCGCCTGGGCCGTGTCCTGAAGCAGGGCCAGCAAATCGGCAAAGGTGTTTTTGCCGTAGATGCCCGGCTCCCGGATGCCCAGCATATTGATATTGGGTCCGTTGATGACGAGAAGCTTCATTTCATAACCTCCAAAACGCCAAGGATTCGGTCAAGACTGGATTCCAGACTGCCGTTGTTGTCCACAACGCAGTCAGCAAATTGTTCATACAGCGGCTGACGGATCCGGTACATTTCCGAAAGATCCGTTTTTTGAGACAGGGGACGTCCATCCGTGGGAAGCCGGTTCAGATCCCGCTGAAACCAGAAAATGGTGCCGTTCTGGTGAAGCAGGGGGTAATTGCGCGCTCGGGTCACACAGCCGCCGCCGGTGGCGATGACCAGGCCGGACCGTTTTCCCAATGCTTCCAAAGCTTTGGTTTCCCATTGCCGGAACGCATCTTCGCCGTCCTGGGAGAAGATTTCGGGGATAGATTTCCCAGCCAGGGTAACGATCTCGTCGTCAGCATCCACAAAGGTTTTTCCCAGCTTTTCCGCAAGGAGTTTTCCAACGGTGGATTTTCCGCAGCCGGGCATTCCGATGAGGATGATATTTTCCATCTTCAGCCGCAGGCTCCGGTGAATTTCCGTAATTCGGCTGTTGTGGATGGCGTTGCCGGTAAACCATTCAGCGCTCTCCTTGGCCTGGGCCACCAGCATCAGCAGGCCGTTGACGGCTATAAGCCCACGGCGCTCCGCGTCCAGCAGAAGCTTCGTCCGGGCAGGATTATAGATCACATCCAGAACGCCTTCCAGCGTCGGGAAGCATCCTAGATCCACAGGAGAGAGTCCGGTATCCGGATACATTCCCACGGGCGTGGTGTTGACGATGAGCGCCGCATCGGAATGAAGGTGCAGATTTTGGTAGTTATTTTCTCCCGTTCTGGAGATGACCACCACCTGGGCACCCAGCTCTTCCAGCACCGCCACAGCGGTATTGGAGGCTCCGCCGCTGCCCAGGACCAAGCATTTTTTGCCGGGAATGGACAATCCACTGGATCGGATCATAGTTTGGAATCCGAAATAATCGGAATTATGACCGATGAGGGTGCCGTCGCTCCTGCGCACCAGGGTGTTTACTGCCCCAAGCCGCTGAGCAATGGGGGAGAGACAGTCACAGAAAGGGATCACGGCCTTTTTATAGGGTACCGTGACGTTCAAACCTGTAACACTTCCGTCACGCAGAAATGCTTCCAGCTCCTCCGGCTCCTTTTCAAAGAGCTTGTAGGGATAATCCCCCAGACGGCTATGGATCTGGGGAGAATAGCTATGGCCCAGCTTCCGGCCCAGCAATCCGCAAAGCATCACATCACCTCACGGTAGCTGCCCAGGTACTTGAATTCCTCGCACAGGTCGTCCAGCTCACACATGAGCTGGACAAATTCGTCGGAATAGATGGAGGTTTCCAAATCGAAATAGAACATGAACTCGAAGTCCCGGTCCGGAATGGGGCGGGACTCCAGCTTGGTTACGTTGATCCCCAGAACATAGAGCCGTGCCAGGAATTTGTACAATGAGCCGGGACGGTGGGGCAGGACCATCATAATGCTGGTCTTGTCAGAACCGGGGTAGATCTCCATATTCTTGCTGATGCAGATGAACCGGGTGTGATTGTTGCCCTTGTCCTGGATGGAAGATGCCAGACAGGTCAGACCGTACAGGTCGGCGCAGGCCCGGCTGCTGAGCGCGGCAATATCCGTCCGGTCCGATTTTGCCACCAATTCCGCGGCCACTGCGGTATTGGATACGGGAATGATGGTGACACCCTGGAGGCTCTGCAAATATTCGCTGCACTGACTGATGGCCTGCTCATGGGAATAGATTTCCCGGATATCCCCGATCTTTGTGCCGGGTTTTGCCAGCAGATTGTGGTCCACCTTCAGCCGGAAAGCCCGGACGATGGAGAAATTGTGCTGGATCATCAGGTCGTAGACCTTCTTCACGGAACCGGCAGTGGAATTTTCCAGGGGCAGGATGCCGTACTGGCACAAACCCTTGTCGATGGCGGAGAATACACCCTCAAAATTCTTAAAATACATGATCAGAGGACTTTTGAACATCTTTTCGCAGGCGATCTGGGAATAGGCACCCTCCACGCCCTGGCAAGCTACCATGCGGGTTTGCGGAAAGAGCTTGGGGGTTTTCTCAATGGCCTGGGTGATTTGCTGATACAGGGGACTGACGCGGCCGTTGCATTTGCTTTGATGGCTGCGGCTCAGCTCGAAGAGCATGGAGTACAGGGCCCGGGTATAACTGGCCATATCCGCTCCTGCGGCCTCCGAAACGGTCTGGAGCTTCTCCCGTTCCCGGGCGGGGACGAAAATGGGCAGGGATTTTTCTTTCTTATATTCGGCGATCCGGGCGGATACTTCCATCCGCTGGCAGAACAGCCGTACCAGTTCCTCGTCAATGTGGTCAATTTCCTGGCGAAGGTCCTTCAGTTCCATATTACTTCCTCCTGTTTGTCTGGGTATTGCCCAGGATCAGATCATAAATGGCAATGGCTGCGGCAGCTTCCACAACAGGCACCGCCCGGGGTACGATGCAGGGGTCATGGCGGCCTTTGATTTCCAGGGTAATCGCTTCGCCGGTTTTCAGATTGACGGTTTTCTGGGGCCTGGAAATGGAGGGAGTGGGCTTCACCGTGACATTGAAGATGATGGGCATTCCGTTGGTGATGCCGCCCAGGATTCCGCCGCAGTGATTGGTTGCGGTTTTAACCTGTCCGTCCGTCAGGATAAATTCATCGTTGCTCTCGCTTCCGGGGACAATGCAGAAGGATTCTGCCCAACCGAAGCCAACGGATTTCACCGCCGGGATTCCGTAAACGATCTGGGCGATTTTGCTTTCCACACCGCCAAACATGGGCTCTCCGATGCCTGCGGGAACTCCGGTAATGGCGCATTCGATGCGTCCGCCAACACTTTCGCCCTGGGAACGGGCCTTTTCAATTGTAGCCTGGTATTCTTCGGCGTCCTCCCTGGTTAAGGTGGGGAAGTCCAGTTGGACCTGCTCCAACTCCGGGGTCAGGTAGTTAAAGCTCCTGGTATGGCTCAGACCGATTTGTGTGATGTGGGCACCGATGCGGATACCCATTTCCTCCAGCCACTGTTTGCACAGGCCTCCTGCGATGCACAGGGGCGCGGTAAGCCGGCCGGAGAAATGGCCGCCGCCGGCGGCATCCTGAAAGCCGCCGTATTTGACCTGAGCGGTGTAATCCGCGTGGCCGGGCCGGGGACAGTCCTTCAGGTTGGCATAGTCGCCGGAGCGGGTGTTTTTGTTATAGATGACGGCGGCAATGGGTGCGCCGCAGGTAAAGCCGTCCACGATTCCGGACAAGAATTCCGGACGGTCTTCCTCTTTTCTGGGAGTGGACCAATCGTTCTGTCCCGGTGCCCGACGGTTCAGGAATTCCTGGAGCTTGTTTGTGTCCACAGGCAATCCGGCAGGGATACCGTCCAGGGTCATGCCGATGGCACTTCCGTGGGACTGACCGAAAATGGATAATTTCAAATTATCGCCGTAAGTGCTGCTCATAGTTACCTCCCAAACGCTTGAATTCTTCCCAGAACCGGGGGTAGGATTTTTGGACACATTCCGCCCCCAGAATCCTTACGGGCCCGGAGCAGACGGTGGAAGCCACCGCTGCGGCCATGGCGATACGGTGGTCATTTTTGGCGTCCACAGTGCCGCCCGTAAACCGGGCAGGGTAGACGGTCAGGGTATCTTCCGTAGCTTGGGCTTCACAGCCCAGGGCTGTCAGCATGGCAATTACCGAGGCCACCCGGTCCGATTCCTTCAGCCGAAGCCGGCGAATATCCGTAAAGATAGCACCCTGATTGGCGGCTGCCACCACGGACAGGATGGGCACCAGGTCCGGAATGTCCGCTGCGGAAACGGTGATGTTCTCGTTCAACGCGGGAATCAGGTCTGCCGCGGCCCGGTCACCCTGGACGGATGCCGGGTTTAGTCCCTGGATATCAATGCTGCTGCCCAGGGCATTGGCTGCCAGCCAGAAGGCAGCGTTTGACCAATCGCCCTCCACGGTGACGGTTCCGGGGGAACGGAACACCTGTCCACCCCGGACATGAAAATCGTCGACTTCAATTCCAAACTGCTTCAGAGCATCCAGGGTCAAGTCCACATAGGGCTTGGATTCCAGCTTGCCCGTGATGTGGATGGTGCTGTCACCATCCAGCAGGGAAGTGGCAAATAGCAAGCCGGTGATGAACTGGCTGGAAACCCCGCCGTCGATGTAGTAATCGCCGGGTCGAAGCTGGCCCTGGCAACGCAGCTCGTTATCACTGATGAATTTCAAATTGCACCCCATCCGTTCCATCTCCTCCCAGAGGGGAGACAGGGGACGCTGAGGCAGACGGCCCTCCATTTTGAAGACGGTGTAAACGCCCAGGGCACCCATAATAGGCAACAAGAACCGCAGAGTAGAGCCGCTGTCAAGGCAGTTCAGCACTGGGGAATCGACCGCGTGGGATTTTGGTGTGACGCAATAACCACGGGGTGTCCGGACGATATTTGCTCCAATACTTTCCAGACATTGCGCGGTAGCGTCCATATCCCGGTTGGTTTCCGGGCAAATGATGTCCGTGGGTTTGTCCGCAAAGGCGGCACAGATCAGCAGCCTGTGTGCCTGGGATTTGGAGGGGATGACCGTCAGCTTTCCCTGGAGGGGTCCGGGGTGTAGGGTAATATCCATATCAAAGACCTGCCTGAATCAAGGATTTCAGTTCCTCCACAGGTGTGGGAACGATGTCACAGCGGCCGATTTCCCGGGGCACGATGAGACTCACGGTGCCGCCGCTGCGTTTTTTGTCGGAGTACATATATTGCAGCAGCGTTTCTGCCGAATGATGGGTAGTGACGGGAAGACCGAACCTTTCCAGACAATGGATGATCCGCAGGGAATCGGGGCCGGGGAAGGTCCGGGCAACCATAGCCATGCCGATGGCAACGGCCTTGCCGTGGGACACACGGTAACCACTGGCGGCTTCCACACCATGGCCAAAGGTATGGCCCAGGTTCAGCTTCATTCGCGCGCCCCGGTCAAATTCATCTTCCGCCACCACGTCCCGCTTCAACTCCACGCAGCGGGTGATGACCGGCTCCCGGTCAAAGGCAAGACCGTGGTGCTCCAGATGGGCAAAAAGGGCGTCATCATAAAGAATACCGTATTTGATGACCTCGGCACAGCCGTCCCGGAAAATTTCCGTCGGGAGGGTATTCAGCGTATCCGTGTCGCAGAGGACCAGAATGGGCTGGTAAAAGGCACCTGCCAGATTCTTGCCTCCGGGCAGGTCGATGGCGGTCTTGCCGCCTACGGAGGAGTCCACGGCAGCCAGCAACGTGGTGGGGGCCTGAATGTAGGGGATCCCCCGGAGGTAGGTGGCGGCGGCGAAGCCTGCCAGATCTCCGGTGACACCGCCGCCCAGTGCAACGATACAGTCGGACCGGGTCAGGCCGCAATCTGTCAGAAAGGACAGAAGCGCCAGGTAGGTTTGTCCGTTCTTGCTTTCCTCTCCGGCGGGGAAGACGAAGGTGTGGACCGAAAGCTCTGCGGTTTCCAGGGCCTCGGTTACGGTTTTTCCGTAAAGAGGCCATACGTTGGAATCGCTGACCACACAGACCCGATCGGCTTTTGTCATAGTCCGGATGTGTTGGCCCAGAGAGGAAAGCAGACCCGAACCGATCAGAACCTCATAGCTTCTGGAAGCGTGTACGGAAACGGTGTTCATCCGTCCACCTCCTCCTTTCTTTTTTTGCCCTCGTCCAGCAGGCGGACCAGGTCATCCATGTCTTCTCGATCCAAAGCCCGGCGGTAGGCCTGAAGGCTTTCTATATAAAAATCCAATTCCTCCAGCACAAAATCCCGGTTTTCCAGGAACAGCTCTGCCCACATTCGGGGGTTCAGCCAGGCAACCCGTGTCAGGTCCTTATAGCTGCCGGCGGAGAAGCCCTTGTGGGACAGGGCGGTGGGGGACTTGATAAAGGCGTTGCTGAGAATATGGGGCATCTGAGAGGTAAAGGCAATCATCCGGTCGTGCTCCTGGGCCGTGGTCACGGAGAACCGTCCGAAACGGCAGGGTGCCAGAGCTTCCTTAACCCGTGCCAGCAGCTCCATGTCGTCAAACCGGGGCGGCACCAGGACCATGGGCGCACCCTGGAACAGGTTGGAGCGGCTGTACTTGAAGCCGGAAAAATGAGAACCGGCCATGGGGTGTCCTCCCACAAAAGTAAAGCGATACTGCTGTGCCAAAGGGAAGCACCGCTGACAGATCTCCCGCTTTACGCCGCAGCAGTCCAGGACCAGGGCATGGGGAGAAATGAGATGGGCGTTTTCTTCCAGCCAGGAAGCGGAGCCCTCCGGGTAGATAGCCAGGAGGATCAGATCACAATTGGGAATCTCCTCCGGTGTCAGGGGTCCGGTCACAGCATCAGCCAGTTGTGCGAAGGACAGGATCATGTCATCCCGCTCTGCTGCCAGGACCCGGTGTCCGGCCTTGGAATATGCCCGGGCCAGGGATCCGCCAATAAGTCCCAGACCCAGGATGCCCACGGTCATCGCATGGCCTCCCGGATGATCTCCACCCGGCGGTTCAGATCGGCAAACTGCTCCGGCGTCAGAGACTGGGCACCGTCACACAGGGCGCAGGAGGGGTTATTGTGGACCTCCACCATGATGCCGTCAGCACCGGAGGCGGCGGCGGCAGCGGCCATGGGAGGCACCAGATAGGCCTTGCCCGTGGCATGACTGGGGTCAACCACCACGGGCAGGTGGGTCAGTCCGTGAAGTACGGGAACACAGCTCAGGTCCAGGGTGTTCCGGGTATAGGTCTCATAGGTGCGGATGCCCCGCTCGCAGAGGATCACGTTCTCATTGCCCTCGCTCATGATATATTCCGCGCTCATAAGCAGCTCCTGCAGGGTGCTGGCAATGCCCCGTTTCAGCAGGATTGGCTTGCGAGTCTTGCCCACTTCCTTCAGTAGGTCGAAATTCTGCATATTCCGGGCACCAATCTGGATAATATCCACATCGGCGAACAGGTCCAGGTGGACCAGGTTCATAAGCTCCGTGCAGATGGGCAGACCTGTGGCCTGCTTTGCCGCCATCAGCAGCCGCAGACCCTCGGCGCCCAGGCCCTGGAAGGCATAGGGGGAGGTCCGGGGCTTGAAGGCTCCGCCCCGGAGGACCTGGGCACCGGCGGCCTTGACCGCCTGGGCGACCTCAATGATCTGGTCCTCGGTTTCCACAGAGCAGGGACCGGCGATCATGGCGAAATGTCCGCCGCCAATTTTCACCTGGTCGTTGATTTCGATGACGCTGTCCTTGGGGTGGAATTTCCGGTTGACCTGCTTAAAGGGCTCGGAGACCCGCTTGACACTTTCTACGATCTCCAGAGAATTCAGCAGCTCCATATCCACCCGGCTGGTGTCGCCGATCAGGCCCAGAATGGTGACCTCCTTGCCTTCGGACAGGTGCACGTCCAGATCCATTTTTTTCAGCCACTGGATCAGATGCTGGGCCTGGTCCGGAGTGGTTCCATGCTTCAAAATCGCGATCATAAGCTCATCTCCTAATAAAAATAGCGCCGCACGGGCGACTCGTGCAGCGCTTGCAATAAAGGCTTTGGTTCTGAAAAATCCTTGCAGCACAAATCGCTATTACTTTTTCAGGGTAAAAAAGTAATAGGAGTAAAAGTAAAACCGTGCAGCAACGTTAGTGACCATATGTGGCCTCCGCTTCAGAAGTTATGTATAGTATACTACTGTGAGTTGGGAATTGCAAGAGGAAATTCGTGCATATTTGCCAATTACCGCAGATTTTATAGAAAAACCAGACAGCCCGGAGGCTGCCTGGTTTGCGTTTTATTGGATGGAGAAGGAGACCTGGGACGCGGCCATGCCATTGAAGTATACTGCCAGAGTGTACTGGCCGGGCTCGGTGGGCATGGAGGCGATATCCAGCTCGCAGTAGCCCTGGTTCCACATGGTGCTCCAACTGGAGCTGACCGAAGAGGAACAGACCATATCGCCGGATTCATCCCGGATGATGAACAGGACCTCGATCACGTCGTAGGAGACCTCGTAGCTCCGGTTCATGGAAACCACAACAGAGGCCTTTTCACCGGGGGCGTAGGTGTACTTGTAGGAGGCGTTGGGCACATCGTACCAGTGCCAGTCGCTGTAGCCGGGGGTCTTGCACATCTGGAAGTTCATATTGTCGGCGGTGACACCGTAGCCGCTGAACACGGAGATACCTCCGGTCTTGCCGGTAAAGCTGCCATCCACCACAGTGGTGCCGTCAGCGGACTGAACCGTAAACTCGTAGGTGGAGTTGGGCAGGGCGGGGTAGATGGTCACGGTATTCTGGGTGGTCTGGATGATCTCCTGCCGCTGGCTGCCTTCCCGGTTATAGATCACAAGCCAGCCGCCCTCCGGGGCAGTGCCGGTGAATTCCCAGGTCACCGTCAGGGTCAGGGGCACGGAGGTGTCCGCTGTGGAGCCGGTGATGGTGGCAGAACGGGCGGACAGGTAGGTCCGGACGCCCATGGACATTCCGTCAGCGATGACCTCCACCGTAAAGGCCTGGGAGGGATCCAGGTCCGTGAAGGTAACGGTCAGATCACCGGTTTCAATGGTCCGGTCATAGCCGCCGTCGCTGTAGCATCGGACGATCCACTTTTCCACCACCGTACCCTCGGGAGCGTTCCACACCGCGGTGAGTCCTTCGGAGGTGCATTTGGTAATGGTAAGGTTCTGGGCGTAAACCGGGGCGGAGGCTGTAAAGGTCACGGTGTCCTTACCTACGATGTACAGGGAATCGGTGCTGGACAGGGTGAAGGTGTACTCCTTGCCGGGGGTCAGGCCGTTGACGGTGACGATGTGGCCGGAGAAGGTCACAGTCTGCTCGTTCTCGCCCTCGGCTGTGTAGGTGACGGTCCAGTTTTTGGTATCCTGGCCGTCCACGGCGAAGGTGAGGATCACGGAGCCGGATTCGTTGCCGGCGGTGGCGTCAAACTGCAGAATGTTGGTCTGGGCCGGGGTGGTGTAGGTGTCGGACACATCGCCGGTCAGGCTGTGGAAGCCGTTGATCTGGACTGTGATCTTGTAGATGGTGTCCGGATTCAGATTGTCAAAGACGGCTTTGCCGTTTTCCAGGGCAGCGGTGCGGGAGCTTCCGTAGGAGTCGGAGCAAACCACAGTCAGCAGACTCTCGTCAGCGTCCGTATCCACCAGGACGGTCAGAGTGTTTTCGTGCCCCTGGAGCTCAAGCGTGTCCACAGTCTGGATATAAATGTGATTGTAATAGTAGTATCCGACGGCAAACAGGCCCAGCAGAACCAGGATCACAATAGCGGCTGTGACGATCTTACCCACGGGGATGGGCTTTTTGGCCGGAAGCGTTTCACTTGCTTCCACCGGGGCAGGTTCCGGTTCCGGCACCGGTTCGGGCTCAGACTGCGGCTCATCTACATCGGGAGTCTCCTCAGGGACCGGTTCCGGGGTTTCCTCCGGGGCGGATTCTTCGGGAATTTCCTCGTCTGCTTCTTCTTCCAACACGATGGGCTCGGGCATGGGGATCTCCACAGGCTCCGGTGCCACCACAGGCTCCGGGACCTCCATGGCAAGAAGCTCATCTGCCTGGGCCAGAATATCGGAGGTTTCGTCGGAGAGCTCTTCGTAATCGATGTCCTCGGGGTTCTCGACCTCCGCTACGGGCATCTGCTCCGCGGGAACTTCCGTCTCCGGTGCTTCTTCCTGGACTGGTTCTTCGGCAGGGCTTTCCTCAGACGCTTCCTCTGCGGGAACGGCGGCGGGGATAATCTCCTGTTCCGTTTCCGGTTCGGCAGGCTGGGGTTCCGCAGTTTCTGCCGCTTCTTCCACAGGCACTTCCTCCGCAGGCGCTTCCTCAGCAGGGGCGGATTCCTCCGTAATCTGCTCCGGTTCCGTGGGAGTCTCCGGCTCGGGAACCGGCTCTTCCTCGGGAATGGTTTGACCGATGGGAATGTCGTTGACGCTGTTGCGCTGCATATAAGCTACCAACGCCTGGCCCATGGTCATGGGATCCTGCCAGCGCTCCGCCGGATCGGCGGCGATGGCCTTCAGGATGATCTCCGTCATTTCCCGGTCCGCATGGACAGGGGCTGGATAGCTTTCGCCGGCGGCGGGGACTTCCGGAAGCCGGTTGTCATTGAACACCTGATACAGGATCATACCAATGGCGTAGGTATCCACGGTTTCGTTCATGGCGGCCATAGCATCGGACAGCTCCGGGGCGGTATAGGCACTGCGGTACTTGTCCGGCAGGGAAGCGTATTTCAGGGAGCTGAGCCGGATGAAGCCCAGATCACCCACACAGAATTCGTTCTTGGTGTTGATAAAGATATTGCCCGGCTTCAGATCCACATACAGGAAACCGGCCCGGCGGCACATGACCATGGACGCGCACAGGTCCAGACCCAGATTGACAGCCTTCAGGTGGGTCAGGGGACCTTGGCGAAGCTGCCGCTCCAAGGATCGCTTGTAGGGGCTCAGCAGATAGACATCGTAGCCAACCTTGCCTTCCATGGGAACGACCTGCAGTCCGTCGTAGGGAACGAAGCCCTCGAACTTGGACAGCTTTTTGAGAATCTCCGCTTCCTCCGCCACGCCGGCGGCCAGCTCCTTGAAATAGGCCAGAGCGGAAGCCTGGCTGCTGTACGCGCCTGCCAGCAGCAGAGCGTCCAACTGGACCTGGGAAGCGGGGATGGAAATGATCTTGACTATGAAACGGTTGTCAGTATCCTTAATGATTGCCGGACAGCAGCGAACGCCGTGGTGGTCGCTGATGGGATCGCCCATCAGGAAGTTATCCAGCAGGGGGGAGATCAGCTTTGGTTCTGACAAATCCATCGCCTCCTTTGTTATGTAACTCTTATATATGATAAAATAAATTTACAAAAAATGCAACAGCTTTCTAGTTGTTTTATTTTGAAAGAAATGATATAATCAAATGGAAATTAGGCGCAGGGGTTCTGTGCCGGAATGGAGGTACATTATGAGTAAGATTATTTGCGATGTCTGCGGTACTGCTTATCCGGAAAACGCTGTCCAATGTCCTATTTGTGGCAGCGCCAAAACGGCGGATGCCCGGATTGTCAGTGGAAATAGACCTGCCGCCGATGGGCAGGAAAAATCCTCTTATCAGTATGTTAAGGGCGGTCGGTTCTCCAAGAAGAATGTCCGCAAGCGCAACCAGGAAATGGCCCGGATGAATCAGCAGCCCTCCGGTCAGGATGGGGAGGAAGAAAAGTCCAACAGGGGCCTGATTATTCTGATGTTTGTGCTTCTGGCTGCTGTGATCGCTCTGGTCATCTACATTCTCCTGCGCTGGGTGCCCACCTTCTTTGTACAGCCTACGGACCCCACAGATCCTCCGGTCAATCCTTCTGCCGGTGCTACCACCGATCCTACGGAGCCTTCCCAAACCGAGGAGCCCACCGTTCCCTGCCAGGGCCTTTCCATGCAGGAGACCCGCATCGAGCTGGATGCTCCCGGTGCTACCGCCGCCCTGCGGCTGAACATTTCTCCTGCCAACACCACAGATATGGTGTCCTATGAAACCAGCGATGAAGCCGTGGCTACGGTGGACAGCCGGGGCAATGTGACCGCCATCGGCGAGGGCAGCGCGGTGATCACTGCCACCTGCGGCCAGTTCCGGGTGAGCTGTGAGGTTCGTGTGACCTATGCCACCCAGCCGCCCACGGATCCTCCCACGGAGCCTCCCACGGAGCCGCCTACGGATCCCGTCATCGAAATCGAACTGAATCGGGACGACATTACCTTCTTCTTCAAGGGTGAGAGCTGGAAGCTCTATTCCGGCAACCTGCCCCTGAACCAGATTACCTGGTCCTCCGACGATGAAACCGTGGCTAAGTTTGAAAACGGAACCGTTACCGCTGTCGGTCCCGGCAGGACCAAGGTCCACGCGGAAATTAACGGCGTGAAGGTTAGCTGCATCATCCGCTGCAATTGGGAATCCGACGATCCCACGGATCCGCCTCCCTCCGTTGATCCCAACGAGACCTATACCATCAGCAAGAACGATGTGACCATTGCCGTGGGTGAGAGCTTCTACCTGACCCTGAAGGACAGCGATGGCAACATTATGGATGTGGACTGGGTCGCTTCCGAGTCCGGGTATGTAAAGATCGAGGGCAATAAGATCACGGGCCTGAAGGAGATCAACTCCAGCAGCTTCAAGGTCTACGTCAAGATTGGCGACACCACCTATTCCTGCATCGTCCGCGTTCGGTAAAATATTTGGCAGCACCGGGTTCCGGTGCTGCCTTCCGTTTATTCTCCGTCCACCTTGGGCAGTCTGCGGAACAAAAGTGTAATGTCCCACAGGCCCGCAAGGCCGACCAGCGTATAGACCACCCGGCTCAGCAGGGCGGACTGGCCACCGAACAGCCAGGCAACCAGGTCAAACTGGAACAGGCCGATAAGCCCCCAGTTCAGACAGCCGATGATGGAAATGATCAATGCGATGATATCCATATTGTAACCTCCAAGTTTGGTTTTCACGTGGATAGTATCCCGCAGCGGCAACAGAATATACACGGTTTTACGAACTTGCATTCTTTTTGATTTTCAGGTATAATAAGACAAAATTTATGGGAAGGAATGTATTTATGACTACCTTATACGAAGGCGCTTATGCCAAAGTGAATTTGACCCTGGATGTGCTGGGAAAGCGGGAGGACGGCTACCATGACCTGAAGAGTGTCATGCAGACCCTGTCCATCCGGGATGACATCGAGATCGATGTGGGTACAGGCAAGCCCTGGGTCCTGCGGTGCAGCCGGGAGGATATTCCCTGCGACGGGCGGAACCTGGCCTGGAAGGCAGCTAAGGTTTACTGTGATGCCCTGGGCAAGGATCCCGACGGCTTGGAGATCCGGATTCTGAAGCGGATTCCTTCGGAAGCGGGTCTGGGCGGCGGCAGCGCCGATGCTGCCGCGGTGCTTCGGGCACTGAACCGGTATTACGGAGAACCGCTGTCCATCATGGCTCTGGCGGAATTGGGTGCCCAGGTGGGCAGCGATGTGCCCTTCTGCGTCATCGGCGGAACCGCCATGGTGGAGGGCAGGGGAGAACGGTTGCGAAAGCTGCCGGACCTGCCGGAGTGCTTCTTTGTTGTGGTTAAGCCGGAGTTCTCCAACTCTACGGCGGAGCTGTACCGGAAGCTGGATGAAACTGCCATTGCCAAGCGTCCCGATCATCAGGCCATGGAAAGCGCTCTGCTGGCAGGGGATCTGGGCAGGATCTGTGAAAACATCTGGAACGTCTTTGATCCGGTGGTGACCCAGGAACATCTGGAACTGAATTACATCAAATCCATTTTCAACAGCTACGGTGCCGTGGGCTATCAGATGACCGGCTCCGGCTCCGCTGTTTATGCCATTGTGCCCAGCTTTGAGTTCGCCGCGGTGATCTGTAATATGCTCCGGGACAATTATCCCCAGGTTTTTATCGGAAAACCTGTATAAAAATGGAAATTGCCGTCCATACTGGAAACATTTCAGTATGGACGGTGTTTTTTTATGAAAAAAAGGATCATTTTCTTTCTTCTTGTCTTGGTGCTTGCTGTTGTGCTGTCGGCCTGGTCGGATCTGCGGACTCTGGAGGATAGCCTGATCCGGCTCCACGTGGTGGGTGCCAGCGATTCGGAGGAAGATCAGCGGGTGAAACTGCTGGTCCGTGACGCAGTGGTGGAATACTTACAGCCTGTGCTGGAAGGATCCGCTGACCGGGACCAGGCTATGGAAAAGCTGGGATGGGAACTGAACCATGTGGAGGAACTCGCCAACGCTGTTCTGCGGGAACAGGGATTACAGGAACGGGTCACCGTGACCTTAGAACCGGAAGCTTTTCCCCGCCGGGATTATGATACCTTTGCGCTTCCGTCAGGGGTTTATCAATCCCTGCGGATCCGCATCGGGGACGCGGAAGGGAAAAACTGGTGGTGCGTAGTTTTTCCGTCCCTTTGTCTCAGCGCCACTTCCGAGGATCTGCGGGATACCGCGGCTTCCGCCGGGTTCTCCGATACCCTGACGGATACGGTCACGGGAGAGTATGAGCTGCGGTTTTTCCTGCTGGAAGTCCTGGGCAGGCTTCAAAATTTCTTCCGGGAAGCATAATGGTACTGTAAATTGGACGGCATCTGTGGTAAAATAGCAAATATGAACGAAACCTTCCGAAGAAAGGGGAGACGCAGATGCTTCGTTTGATTTTAGGAAAGGACTGGATCCGGAACCGACGGGAGATCCTGGACCGGATCGCTGCCGATGTAGTTCAGCGTCAGGGCGGACGGATTCTGATGGTTCCGGAGCTCATCAGCCACGATATGGAACGGCGGCTTTGTGAAGCGGCGGGGGATACCGCCAGCAGATACGCGGAGGTGCTGTCCTTTACCCGGCTTGCCCGCCGGGTTGCCGAGTATACCCAGGAACGGGGCCTGGACTGTTTGGATAACGGCGGCCGGGTGGTGGCCATGGCCGCGGCAGCCAGATCCCTGCACAGCAAGCTGAAGGCCTACGCCGCCGTGGAGACTAAGCCCGAATTCCTGACCGGTCTTGTGGACGCGGTGGATGAATTCAAGCGTTGCCGGATCACTGCCGGGGATCTGATGGATGCTTCCCGGTCTGTGCAGGGGAGCCTTGCCCAGAAATTGGAGGAGCTGTCTCTGCTTCTGGATGCCTATGATGGCCTGTGCGCCCAGGGCAAGCGGGATCCCCGGGACCGGGAGACTCAATTGCTGGAGCAGTTGGAGGATTCGGATTTCGCGGCGAACCATGTGTTTTACATAGACGGCTTCCCGGATTTGACCCGGCAGCATCTGGCGATTTTAGATCATCTGATTCAGGCATCTCCCTTGGTCACCGTGAGCTTGAACTGTGACCAGGTAGGTTCCCGGGCTATGGCTTTTGAAAAGAGCGGAATCACCGCCGCTGAGTTGATCCGCTGCGCCCAGAGATCCGGAACGGAAGTGGAAATTCAGGTGCTGCCCGCTCCCGATATGCCCCTGTCCGGCCTGCGGGAACGGCTTTTCCAGGGCCGGATTGACCCGGATCCGGAGCTGCGTTCCCGGCTCAGCGTTTTGCGGGCGGATTCTTTGTACGACGAGTGCGCCGCGGCTGCGGACCGGATCCGGGAGCTGGTCCGGGGCGGCTGCCGATACCGGGATATCAGTGTGGTGTGTGGGGACATGGTTGCCTATCAGGATACCTTGGAGCTGGTGTTCCGGCGATGCGGCATTCCCTTGTACCGCTCCGGCACCGATGATATTCTTCAGAAAAACATCATTTCCGCCCTGCTGGGTGCCCTGGATGCGGCTCTGGGGGGCTTTGACCAGCAGGATGTGCTCCGGTATCTTCGGTGTCAGCTTTCCGGATTGGATGTGGATCTGTGTGACCGGGTGGAAAATTACGCCATCCAGTGGGGCATCCGGGGCAGCAAATGGCTGTCTCAGTGGGATAAACATCCTGACGGTCTGGGAGAAGCCTGGACAGAGGATGCCAAAAATCGGCTGGAGGAGCTGGAAAATGCCCGGATCAAGGCTCTGGGACCCCTGGACCGGCTGTGCCGGGGATTTAGGGATGCCAGGGATCTTTCCGGTCAGGTCCAGGCGATCTATGGGTATCTGGACGAAATTGACCTGGCCGGACAGCTTGCGGAGGCGGCGGAGGCTTTTGACGCGCAGGGCGATAACCGCAGCGCTCAGATTCTGAACCAGCTTTGGGAGATCCTGATGACCGCCCTGGAACAGCTTTACGATGTGCTGGGAGCTACGGTATGGGATGCCCAGTCTTTTACCAGGCTGTTTGCCCTTCTGCTGAGCCAGTATGATGTGGGCACTATCCCGCCGGTTCTGGACGCGGTGATCACGGGTCCGGTCAGCGCCATGCGCTGCCAGGCACCCAGACACCTGTTTGTGCTGGGTGCCAATGAAGGCAGCCTGCCCGGCTATGGGGGCTCCGCAGGGGTGCTGACGGATCAGGAGCGGGTAGCCCTGCGGGAGCTGGGTGTTCCCCTGACCGGCGGTGCCATGGAGGGCATTCAGGCGGAGTTTTCCGAGATTTATGGGGTTTTCTGCGGCGCGTCGGAGACGGTCACCGTTTCCTGCTGCACGGAGCAGCCTTCCTTTGTGTACCGCAGGATTGAGGAAATGGCCGGTGGATCCGCTCCGGCCAGTCAGATTCTGGGCCCAGCCCTGTCGGATCCGGTGGACGCGGGAGCTTATTTGGCCAGTTGGGGAGCGAAAGCCCATGCGGAAAAGTTGGGCCTTCTTGACCAGTACCGCTGGATCCGGGAATCCGGCAGCCACAGCCTGGGCTCCGTGGATCCCAAGCAGATCCGCTCCCTCTATGGCAGCGTGTTTCAGCTTTCCGCTTCTCAGGTGGACCGGCAGGCGGAATGCCGCCTGTCCTATTTCCTGAACTACGGACTTCGTGCCCGGGAACGGAAGGAAATCACCATCGATCCTTCGGAATTCGGTACCTATGTGCATGCCGTGCTGGAGAAAACGGGCCGGCGGGTCATGGAGCTGGGCGGTTTTCATACCGTGACCCTGGAACAAACCATGGAGCTGGCACGGGAATACTCGGAAGAGTATTTCAGGGAACGTTTTTCCCAGTTGGATTCCCAGCGGGTGGAGTATTTGTTCCGCAGAAACGGGCAGGAGCTGGCCCTGGTGGTTCAGGAGCTTTGGCAGGAGCTTCATGCCTCGGCCTTTGCTCCGGTGGATTTTGAGACGAATTTTGGCAGGGACGGCAAGCTGCCTGCCATTCCCATTACCGGAACCACCGCCGTGGGTGCCCTGCAGGGCTTTGTGGACCGGGTGGATGTGTGGCATGAGCTGGGCCGCCGGTATTTCCGTGTGGTGGACTATAAAACCGGAAAGAAGGATTTTGACTATTGCCATGTGTTCAACGGTGTGGGGCTGCAGATGCTTTTATATCTGTTCGCCCTGGAGCAGATGGGGGAGGATTTGCTGGGTCCCAATCCGGTGAGCGCCGGTGTTCAGTATTTCCCCGCCCGGGTGCCGCTGGTTTCTGCCGACGGAAGACTGACGGAGGAGGAAGCGGAGCAGCTCCGGCAGAAGGAATGGAAGCGCCGGGGTCTGCTGCTGGCGGATGAAGACGTACTGCTGGCCATGGAGCCGGAGGACGCGCCGAAACGCCTGTGTGTGACCCGAAAAAAGGATGGCACCATTTCCGGCGACCTGGCGGACCGGGAACAGCTTGGGATGCTGAAGGCCTATATTTTCCGCACCCTTGGGAAAATGGTGGACGAGATTGCCTCCGGTAATGTGGAACCCAATCCTTACACCCGGGGTGCCAGCCACAACGCCTGCACCTTCTGCCCCTACGGTGCTGTGTGCCACAAGAATCATGTGGAGGGCCGGCGGAATTACAAGGCCATGACTGCCCAGCAATTCTGGGATCGTATCGGAAAGGAGATGGAAACCGATGGCTGAAAAACTGACACCCCAGCAAGCCGACGCGGTACAGGACCGGGGCGGAAAGCTGCTGGTTTCCGCGGCGGCAGGCTCCGGCAAGACGAAGGTGCTTGTGGACCGGCTCCTGAGCTATCTTACGGATCCCCGGGATCCGGCGGAGTTGGACCAGTTCCTGATTATTACTTATACGAAAGCCGCGGCTTCGGAGCTCCGTGGAAAAATCGCCGCTAAGCTGACGGAACGGATCGCGGAAGCGCCGGAAAACCGGCACTTGCAGCAGCAGATGCAGCGGCTGTATCTGACGAAAATTTCCACCGTCCATTCCTTCTGCTCCGATCTTCTGCGGGAAAACGCCTACCGGTTGGACCTCAGCGCCGAATTTCGGGTGGGCGATGAAAACGAATGCCGGGAGCTGCGGGAAATTGCTATGACCCAGGTCCTGGACGAGGCCTTTGAAAAGGCCGGTGAGGACCCTGCTTTTCGGGCTTTTGTGGACACTCAGGGCCTGGGCAGAAACGATGCTTTGGTTCCGGAAATCATTCAGAAGGTGTATGACAGCGCCCGGTGTCATTTAGACCCGGAGGGTTGGCTCAGCCAATGCCTGGAAAACGCTGATGTTTCCCGGGTTGCGGATCCTGCGCAGACGGTTTGGGGCAAATATCTGATGGAGGACCTGTTTGGGTATCTGGACCATCAGATCCAGGCTGTTCGCCGCTGTGTGGAGGCGCTGCGTGGCGCTCCCGGATATGAGAAAGCAGCCGCTCTGATGGGGGATACCCTGTACCAACTGGAGCGCTTGCGGGAAAGCACTACCTGGGACGAGATCGCAGCCCGAAAGGATATTGACTACGGACGTATTTCCTTCCCCAGAAAGGATGCGGATCCGGAGCTGACCGAGCAGGTCAAGGCCATTCGTTCTGCCTGCAAAAAAGGTTTGGAAAAGTGGGTCCGGAGCTTTTCGGATCCGGCGCAGCAGGTCATCGCGGATCTGTCCGGCAACGCGGAAGCGGCTATGGGAATGATCCGGTTGGTGCGGGCCTTTGCTGACCGGTATGACACCGTGAAAAAAGCCCGCAGGCTTCTGGATTTTGGAGATTTGGAGCACCGGGCGCTGGATCTGCTCCTGGGCAAATCCCGTTCCGGCTCTACGGCGGTGGCAAGAGAAACTGGCCGTCGGTTCCGGGAGATTATGGTGGACGAATACCAGGATTCCAATGCGGTCCAGGATGCTATTTTTGGCGCTCTGACCGAGGAACGGCAGAATCTGTTCATGGTGGGCGATGTGAAGCAGTCCATCTATCAGTTCCGGCTGGCGGATCCCGGAATCTTCCTGGATAAGTACGCCCGGTTCCTGCCCAAACATCAGGCCCGGGATGGACAGGGAAGAAAGGTGCTGCTCAGCAGCAATTTCCGCTCCGGCGGGGCGGTGCTCAGTGCTGTGAATGATGTGTTCCGGGCTTGTATGTCCCCGGAGGTTGGCGGACTGGAATACGGTCCGGACGAAGCCCTCCACGAAGGAATCCCCCACGAACCGCTGGGGGAACCGGAGGTGGAGCTTCACATGGTGTCCGTCCGGGAGGAAACCTATCCTGAGGAGGCGGCCTATGTGGCACGGCAGATCCGGGATCTGCTGGATGGGACCCACATGGTCCGTGGGAAAGAGGGCTTACGGCCTGTTACTGCCAATGATATCGTGATCTTGCTTCGTTCACCCGGTTCTGTGGGTGCCCATTATCAGAAGGCACTGGAACGGCTGGGGATCTCCTGCGCTTCCGGCGGCGGAACGGACCTGCTTCAAACCCCGGAGATCCAGTGCGTTTGGTCTGTGCTGCAGACCGTCAGCAACCCCCGGCAGGATATTCCCTTGGTCGCCGCCCTGACCAGCCCGGCCTTTGGGTTTACCGCCAATGATCTGGCCCGGATCCGGGCAGGCCGGAAACGGATGCCCATGTATGACGCGCTGCTGGCGGATGAGGATCCCAAATCCCTGGAATTCCGCCGGAAACTGACTTTGCTGCGTCAGGCATCCCGGGACAAGACTTTGGCAGGTCTTGTGGAGGTCATTTTTGACCTGACCCGAATCGACAGCATTTACGGTGCTATGACCGGAGGTGCCTCCAAGACGGCGAATCTGCGCAATTTTTTCCAGCTTGCCGTGGAATTTGAAAGCGGCGGACGGCGGGATCTGATGCAGTTTTTGAATCATTTGGATGCCCTGTCTGTCCGTGGCATTCCCATGGGCGAAGAACACGCCGCCGGAGCGGTGACCATCATGAGCATCCATAAGTCCAAGGGATTGGAATTTCCGGTGGTATTCCTCTGCGGCCTGTCCCGGGAGTTTAACCGGGAGAGCGTCCGGGCCCAGGTCCTCTGTGATAAGGAGTTGGGGTTGGGGTTGAGCTGTGTGGATCCGGTGCAGCGGATCCGCTATCCCAGCATTGCCAAACGGGCTATTGCGGTGAAGACTGTGGCCGAAAGCACCAGCGAGGAGCTACGGGTGCTGTATGTGGCCATGACCCGGGCCAGAGACCGGCTCATTATGACCTACGCTGTCAAGGATCCGGCGGCTGACATCCAGGATCTGGTCATGCGCTCCGGCTGGTCCGGTCGGGAGCTGATGACAGCCGATGTGATCTGTCCCGGTGACTGGGTGCTGTACGCGGCGGTCCACCGGATGGAAGCCGGTGCTCTCCATACCCTGGGAGGACGGCCAAAGGAGTTGACGGCTTCGGAGCATCCATGGAAGATCGTCGTGTCGGAAGCACCTGCGGAGGAAGGAAGCGTTGCTCTGGGTCCGGCTGCGGAGCAGTCGGTTTCTCCGGAGACAGTGCGCCGGATCGGGGAGGGATTGGCCTTCCGCTACGGATATAATGCCGCTACCACCGCACCCTCCAAGCAGACCGCCACAGCCCTGAAGGGCAGATTCCGGGATCAGGAAGCGGCGGACCAGGCGCCGGAGTCCAAACAGCAGCGAAGCTGGCGAAAGGCGTCCTTCCGGGATCCTGTGCTCCGGGGCAAGGCCTATGGCACCGCCTATCATACGGCCATGCAGTACATTCGGTTTGAACATTGTGCCGATGAAAACGCCATCGGACAGGAGCTGGACCGTCTGGTGCAGCGGGGCCTGCTTTCCCCGGATGAACGGCGGGCTATCCGGCCCGGAAAGCTGATGGACTTTTTCCGCACGGATCTGGGCCGGAAGCTGCTAAGGGGCCAAAACGTGCTCCGGGAGTTCAAGTTCTCCATTCTGGATGACGCATCCGGCTATGGGGACGGCCTGGAAGGAGAAAAGATTCTGCTTCAGGGCGTGGTGGACTGTGCGCTGCTGGAGGAGGACGGAATCATCATTCTGGATTTCAAGACGGACTATGTAACTGAGGAAAACGTATCCGAATTGAAAGCCAGGTATTCCGCCCAGGTTGCTGCTTACGCCCGGGCCCTTTCCCGGATCTATGAAAAGCAGGTGAAGGCGGTGTATCTGTACAGCTTCCATCTGGATTCCTTTATCGAGATTTAAGTTGAACGGGGCAGCCGGATGGCTGCCCCGTTGCCGCACTCAGCGGCAGTTCTGATCCTTCTTCTCGTTGGAGCTGCGGTTCTGGTTGGAATTCTGATTGGAGTTCTGATTGCGGTTCTGATTGGAGTTCTGGTTGTAATTCTGATTGCTGTTCTGGTTCTTATTCTGATTCTGGTTGTTCATATTCGGTTCCTCCGTTATCTCTTTTCGCAGTGTTGCTGCGTAGCTAGCTTACCCGGTATTTCAGGATTTATCCCTGGCCTTGAAAATCAGGCTTGCGGCAAGCCCGGCGAAAATGGCAGCGGTGATCCCTCCGGCAGCGGCTTTCAGGCCGCCGGTAAAGATGCCGGGGAAGCCCTGGGTATCTACCGCCTCCCGGACCCCCTTGACCAGGGTGTTGCCGAATCCGGTCAGGGGCACGGTGGCACCGGCACCGGCAAATTCCGCTAAGGGCTCGTAGATCCCAATGCCGCCCAGGATCACCCCCAGAACCACGTAGGCCACCAGGATCCGGGCCGGAGTCAGCTTGGTTTTGTCAATGAGGATCTGGCCCAGGACACACAGAAGCCCGCCCACCACAAATGCTTTCAAATAATCCATATCAGATTCCTCCTGTGATGCATACAGCGTGACAAACCCCGGGGATGGGCAGGCCCTGTTGGGTGGACGTGGGGGAGAGCAGTGCTCCGGTTCCGCAGAACAGGATCTTCTTCAGCTTTCCTGTCCGCAGCTTGGGCAAGAATTCCGCGCATAGTGTGATGGCGCTGCAGCCGCAGCCGGAGCCGCCGGAATGAACGTCCTGTTTGTTCCGGTCGAAGATCAGCGTTCCGCAGTCCTCCAGCTTTCCACCCAGATTCAGCCCTTCGTTTCTGGCCAGGGCCAGCAGCATTTCCTTGCCAAACTGGCCCAGATCCCCGGTGACGATCCGGTCGTAATCTTCCGGGCCGGTGTGCAGGTCATCAAAATGGGCCTTGATGGTAGCAAGGGCCGCGGGGGCCATGGCGGCACCCATGTTGTTGGCATCGGTGATGCCCAGGTCTGTGACTGTGCCCACGGTGGCACTTTCGATCCTGGGACCCTTGCCCTCGCTACAAACCAGCACCGCTCCGGAGCCGGTGACGGTCCATTGGGCCGTGGGTGTACGCTGGCCCCCGTATCCCAGGGGGAACCGGTACTGCCGCTCCGAGGACGCGAAATGGGAAGATGTCATGGCAGCCACCCGGTCCGCATAGCCCCCACCCACGGCCATAGCTGCCAGCATCAGGCTTTCCGCCATGGTGGAGCAGGCTCCGTACAGCCCAATGTGGGGAATACCTGTATTCCGCAGGGGAAAGGAGGAACTGATACACTGGTTTAGCAGATCCCCGGAGCATACCAGGTCCAGGTTTTCCAATGACAGTCCTGCTTTCTGGACCAGGGTGTCCAGGGCCATCTGCTGCATCCGCTTTTCCGCCTGCTCCCAGGTTTTTTGTCCAAAATAGGTATCGGTCCTGGCAATATCAAAGGAATGGCCCAGGGGTCCTTCGGATTCTTTTTTGCCAGCCACACTGGCCCAGGCGGTAATCACCGGGGGGATTTCCGGGACGAAGCTTTGTTTTCCACGCTTTTGTTTTGCCATAATGCACCCTCTTTCTGTTTGGGTTATTATATCCCGACGGTCAAAAAATATGAAACCGGACGCCGAAGCGTCCGGTTTTTGCAATCAATAACGTTATTCGATTCCCAGGTCAGCAACCGCCACACTGATGAGCTTGGCCCAATCCTGACAGGCGGCAGAGGTCAGATGACAGCCGTCGGTAGAGGCATCGCCGTCCAGATAGCCCCGGGCATTCAGGAAATACCAGCCGCAGTCTATGTAGAACACGGTTTCATTGTCCGCGAATTTGGCGATTTCCTTGTTAATCCCGGAAATATGCTCCGGTTCAAAATACTCTGCCCGGTTGGCATAGCTTTCCGTGACCATGAGGATGCCGTGGAGAATGATTTTGGCGTTGGGCTGGGCCTGACGAATGTCCGCGACCATCTCGGAGTAGGCGTTCAGCAGGCTGGCTTTGGTGTAGCCGCAGTTGTTGATGCCCAAATTGATGATGATCTTGTCGTATTGTTTGGCGCTCAGCAGGCCGGCCAGATCCGTTTCCTCAAAGTCTGTATCGGATGCCTCCTGGTCATCATAGTTGAAAACGCCCATGCCGGAGGTGGTGAAATAATCCGCCTGTTCGCGGCGGGCATAATCCCGCAGGCCGGAGATGTTGAAATCACCGATGAACAGGGTGTTTTCGTACCAGCTATCCCCGACACCGCCGGCGAGGGGATCCGTGGGTGGGGGATCCGTAGGAGGCTGGGTAGGCGGGTCCGTAGGCGGATCGGTAGGAGGATCCGTAGGTGGGTCGGTCGGGATGTCCGAGGGTTGAGGCGGGTCCGTGGGCGGCTCCGTGGGGGCTGGGGTGAATATACCGCCGAAGGCGCTGACCAGCAGCCATAAAAGCAAAACTCCGGCGATTACCATGAGCCCCAGCCGGATTGGAGGCCAGTACTTCCAAAGCATCCGTTGCCAGGTGGGGCGGCGGCGCCGACGGCGCCGGGGATTGGGACGACGCACAGGGGTCTCACGGGGCAGGGGCACATCCGGAACATCCTGCTCCGGAATGGGGGTCTGGGCGATCTGTTCCGGATCAAACAGGTTAAAATCATCAGCCATATGGTTCAACTCCGTTTCTGTCTGGAATGGACGTCTTGGGCAGATAGCCCAATTGTTTACCGTAATTATACTGTTCTTTTTGACAGATTGCAATAGCCTTCCTGAAAAACAAAGAAAAAAGTGCCCGCACGAATGTCGTGCGGGCAGAACCTTACTTGCCGGCAAGGGCGCGCTGCAGCCAGACACAGCCCACATCCAGGGCGGTGTACAGACCGTCTTTTTCGGACTTCTTCACGATCCGGTCCCGGCTCCGGGCGCTGGGATCCGTGAGCTGGAGCTGCACGGAGACCCGGGTGGCCACATCCAGATCGCCAACCTTCTTGCTCTCCAGAACCTGGAGCATGACGATGTGGGAATCGGCCATGGAGCCGTAATAGATCAGGTTGTCCTTACGCATCAGGGGACGGCCCTTATACATGAGGATCTTCTCTTCAGCCATGGGAAACCTCCTTAAAGAAACAGAATGGAAGGGAGGTTTTTGCCGCGGCAAAAACCTCCCGGCGGGTCAGGGATTCTCAAACAGATAGCACCGCAGCAATTCCTGCAGCAGCTCGTCCCGGTCCAGCTTACAAATCATGCTGCGCGCATTGTTGTAGTTGGTAATATAGGTGGGATCCTCTGTCAGCAGGTAGCCAACGATCTGGTTGATGGGGTTATAGCCCTTTTCGTTCAAGGCGTCGAACACACTCCGGAGTGTACGGCGCATATTCTCCTTGTCATCGCTGGGTACGGTAAACTTGATGGTGCTGTTATCCGCCATGGTGTCGACCTCCTTCATAAGAATGGATTCATTATACCCCAAAAAAGCCAATGTGTAAAGTACCTTTTGAATTTTTTTTGTGAACAGATGTTTTGTTACCGCAGGGAAGCACCCAGCTTTTCCTGCAGGGCAGCCAGGACCTTGGACACCACGCCTTCGGAGTCCGCGTCGGTCAGGGTCCGGTCATCGGCCCGGAGCTCCAGAGAGAAGGCCAGGCTCTTCTTTCCGGCAGGCACACCCACGCCGCGGTAAATATCGAACAGACGAACGCTGCGCAGCAGCTTGCCCGCGGCACCGGCAATGACATCCTCCACGCTGGCAACGGTGACGGTCTCGTCACAAATCAGGCTCAGATCCCGGTTGACGGCGGGATACTTGGGCAGGGGAACGTAGGTGGGAGCGGGAAGCTGGACCTGCAGCAGCTTTGTGAAGCTGATCTCGGCGCAGTAGACCTCACAGTCCATGCCGTAGTTCTTGGCAACCAGGGGATGGATCTGGCCCAGATAGCCCACATCCATTCCGTCGATGGTGACCTTGGCGCAGCGGCCGGGATGATAGGTGGGGTTGTCCTTCACGGCGGTGTAGCTGGCCTTCTTCAGTCGCAGACCGGCGAAGACCGTTTCCAGCTCACCCTTCAGAGAAAAGAAGTTGACATTGTTGCCATAAGTTCCCAGCACCAGCATCTTGGGCTCTTCGGGCAGGGCCTGACCTTCCACAGGCAGGTAGATCTTGGCCATCTCGTAGAGCTTGGCTGCCTTGTTGTGGTAGTTGTAGTTCCGGGCCAGAATGTCCAGCATAGAGGGCACGGCGATGGTCCGCATGACGGAGGTATCCTCGCCCAGGGGGTTCTGGATCTTCAGGGTATTGCGCAGGGGGGAATTCGCGGGCAGGCGGATCTGATCGAAAATAGTGGGGGAGACGAAGGAATAGGTGATGATCTCGCTGTAACCCAGACCGCGGCACAGAGTGCCGGCCTTGGCTTCCAGGACCATCTCGGGAGAATAGCCGCCCTGGGTGGAAGTCTTGAAGGCAGTGGTGGGGATCTCGTTGTAGCCGTAGGAACGGCCCACTTCCTCAGCAATGTCCGCCATCAGGTTCAGGTCGGGACGGAAGGAGGGAACGTGAATGGTATCGCCCTCCACCTCGATCTCCAGCAGGTTCAGGTACTTGACCATGTCTTCTTTGGAAATATCGGTGCCCAGGAGACGGTTGATCTTCTCGGGCTTCAGGGGCAGCGTCTTGGGTGCGGGAACATAGTTGATGATGTCAATGATGCCGTCCAGCACATCGCCGCACTCCAGCAGCTCCACCAGCTCACAGGCCCGCTGGACAGCGGGAACGGTCATCATGGGATCCAGGTTCTTCTCAAACTTGCCGGAGGATTCGGTGCGCATACCCAGGGCCAGAGCAGTCTGACGGATGGAGGTGCCGTTGAAGTTGGCGGATTCAAAGACCACGGTGGTGGTGTCGTCCAGGATCTCGGAATTCTCACCGCCCATGATGCCCGCCAGACCAATGGGCTTATTTTCGTCGGCGATGACCAGCATACCGGGCTTCAGGACCCGGACATTGCCGTCCAGGGTGGTCAGAGTCTCACCCTCCGCGGCTTCCCGGACCACGATCTTTCCGGAGGAAACATAGCGGTAGTCGAAGGCATGCATGGGCTGGCCGTATTCCAGCATGACGTAGTTGGTGATATCCACGATGTTGTTGATGGGACGGACACCGTTGGCACGGAGCCGCTGGCGCAGCCACTTGGGGGAGGGGCCGATCTTTACATTTGCCACCATCCGGGAGGAGTAGCGGTTGCAAAGTTCCGCGGCAGGGACCTCCACATCCAGATGCTCGAAGATGGAACCGGCTTCGCTGCCCTTGACCACGGGCTCATGGTGACGCATGGTCTTGCCGAAGGCGGCGGCGGATTCCCGGGCCAGGCCGATGATGGAGTAGCAGTCGGGACGGTTGTTGGTGATTTCAAATTCCACCACGGTGTCGTCGTTGCCGATGACGGTGTTGATGTCGTCACCGATATTGCAGGGCTCTTCAATGATGAAGATGCCGTCGGTGATGGCGTAGGGGAAGTCGCCCTGGGTCAGGCCCAGCTCTTCCAGGCCGCAGAGCATACCGTTGGACTTGACGCCACGGAGCTTGCCCTTGGTAATGTGGACACCGCCGGGGAGCCAGGAGTTGTGCTTGGCCACGGGGACCATGTCGCCAACCTTTACATTCTGGGCACCGGTGACAATCTGAACAGGCTCTTCTTCGCCCACATCGATCTGGCAGACCCACATATGGTCGGAGTTTTCATGGCGGACGATGTCCAGGACCTTGCCCACCACCACATTCTTGATTTCGGAGTCCATGCGCTCCCAGGTCTCCACCTTCTGGCCGAAGACCGTGAGCTTTTCCACATATTCTTTGTCGGAAACGTGGGAAAGGTCCACGAATTCCTCATTGATCCATTTTCTGTTGAGCTTCATGTCTTTTCCCTCCTTAGAACTGGTTCAGGAACCGCACGTCGTTGTCAAAGATCAGGCGCAGGTCGGTGATCTTCAGACGGCCCATGGCGGTACGCTCCAGGCCGATGCCGAAGGCAAAGCCGGAATACTTCTCGGGGTCGATGCCGCAGTTGCGCAGAACCTCGGGATGGACCATACCGGCACCCAGCAGCTCGATCCAGCCTTCGCCGTGGCAGGTGGAGCAGACCTGACCGTCCACCTCGCCGGTGCCGTGGCACTTGTGGCACTGCATATCCATTTCGCAGGAGGGCTCGGTGAAGGGGAAGTGATGGGGACGGAACCGGACCTGGGCATCATGGCCGTAGATCTTGTTCATAATGGTGATCAGGGCACCTTTCAGGTCGCCCATGGTGATGTGCTCGGCAACCACCAGACCCTCGATCTGATGGAACATGGGGGAGTGGGTGGCATCGGCCTCGTCCTTACGGAACACACGGCCGGGGGCCAGCATGCACAGGGGGGGCTGGTTATTCTCCATGAAGCGGATCTGCATGGAGCTGGTCTGAGTCCGCAGCAGGACCTCGTCGTTGTCGTCAAAATAGAAGGTATCGGAACGGTCCCGGGAGGGATGGCCTTCCTCAATGTTCAGCCGGGTGAAGTTGTAGCTGGCCAGCTCCACTTCGGGGCCATCCACCACGGTGTAGCCCATGCCTACGAAAATATCCTTGATCTCCTGCAGCACCATGTTCATGGGGTGCTGATGACCGAGCTGCACGTTGTCGCCGGGGATGGTCACGTCGATGCTCTCGGCAGCCAGCTTGGCTTCCAGGACGGCGGCGTTGATGGCAGCCTTCCGCTCCTCCAGCTTGGCTTCGATGGTGGCGCGGACCGTGTTGGCCATCTGGCCCATTACGGGACGCTCCTCGGGGGACAGCTTGCCCATGAGCTTCAGGACGGCGGTGAGCTCGCCCTTCTTGCCCAGCAGCTTGACCCGCAGCTCCTCCAGAGCGGCAGGGGTTTCGGCTGCTTCCAGAGCGGCCAGGGCATTTTTCTGGATCAGCTCCAATTGTTCTTTCATTTGTTTGACTCCTTCCGGAAATTATTTATGGAATAAAAAAGAGTCCATCATCCCCACATTCGGGACGAAGGACTTCCTCCGCGGTACCACCCGCAATTCGCCTATGGCGCGCTTTTCAGGCGCTGTCACGCCCAAGACCTGTAACGGGATCACCCGGCCGTTCCTACTGCGAATTCAGACGGCAGCTCCTGGGGGAAAGCCCGATGCCGCACCCCCGCGGCTCCCACCATCCCGCGTTCGCTGAAGCAGTGCTTCCGGTATCAGGCGACCCAATCGTCGCTTTTGCATATCACTAGGAATATTAGCATATTCAACCAAAAGATGCAAGTGTTTTTTCGGAAATTGACAATCAAATCCCATGTGCTATAATGAAGAAAATCTACCGAAAAGGAGAAATTCGCAATGACTGTCAACGAAGCACTGAACGCGTTCAAAAAGCACCAGCAGATCATGTCCGCCTACGGCCATCTCATGGGTGTGGTATCCCTGGATGCCGCCACCGCCGCGCCCAAGGGCAGCTATGAGGGAAGAGGCCAGACCATGGGCATCATGAGCCAGATTCTCTACGATCTCACCGCTGACCCTAAAAACCATGAGGTCCTGAAGGTCCTGGAAGCGAATCCGAACGAACTGGATCCCCAGACCCGCCGGGAGGTGGAGGTAGCCCGGAAGAGCTTTGACCAGCTCCAGCGGATCCCTGCGGAGGAATACGTGGCCTACTCCGTACTGCTCAACGAATCGGAAGCGGTTTGGGAGAAGGCCAAAAACGAGAATGACTTCGCTTCCTTCGCGCCTTTCCTGGAAAAGATCGTGGAGTACAACCGGAAGTTCGCCGGATATTACAACGCGGAAATGAAGCCCTACGATGCTCTGCTGAACGAGTATGAGGAAGGCTTGAATATGGAGACCCTGGACGCCTTCTTTGCTCAGCTTCGCAGCGTCATTGTGCCCCTGGTGGATAAGATCCGGCAGGCGAAGCCGGTGGAGGACAGCTTCCTGTCCGCCCATTATCCCGTGGAGCAGCAGCGGAAATTCTCCGACTATCTCATGGAAGTTATGGGCCTGGACCGGAATTACTGCGGCATCGCCGAATCCGAGCACCCCTTTACCACCAATTTCAACAATAAGGACGTGCGGATCACCACCCATTATCACGAGGACGCTTTGGCTTCCTCCATGTATTCCGTGATCCATGAGGGCGGTCACGCTCTGTATGAGCTGGGCTGTGACGACATCTACAACCACACCAACCTGTCCGGCGGTGTATCCATGGGTATCCACGAAAGCCAGAGCCGGTTCTATGAGAACATTATCGGCCGGTCCCATGCCTTCATCGGTCTGATTTTCCCCAAGCTGAAGGAGCTGTTCCCGGAGCAGCTTGCCGGGGTCACGGCGGATATGTTCTACCGGGCGGTGAACAAGGCCGAGCCTTCCCTGATCCGCACGGAAAGCGATGAGCTGACCTACGCCCTTCACGTAATGGTTCGCTATGAGCTGGAAAAGCAGCTCATTGACGGTACCCTGGCGGTTCGGGATGTGCCTGCTGCCTGGAACCGGCTGTATCAGGAATATCTGGGTGTCGAGGTGCCTGACGATACCCGTGGCTGCCTGCAGGATTCCCATTGGGCCGGCGGTGCCATCGGCTACTTCCCGTCCTATGCACTGGGCAGTGCCTACGGTCCCCAAATGCTTCATTTCATGGAAAAAGACCTGGGAGATGTGATGGACCTGGTGGCAAAGGGTGAGCTGGCAAAGGTCACCGGCTGGCTCCGGGAGCATATCCACCGTCACGCGGGCTTCTACAAGCCGGATGCCCTGTTTGAAATGACCTGCGGTAAGTTCGACGCGAAATACTTTACGGACTACCTGACGAATAAGTATACCAAGCTCTATGACCTGTGAGATGGAGCTGGATCACCGGGCAGTGCTGGACCTGCTGCCGGACCGGGATCCCTGGGCCCATAAGGGTGATTTTGGCCGTGTCCTGCTGCTCTGCGGCAGCCGGGGCTATACAGGAGCCGCGGCAATGGCTGCCATGGGTGCCCTGCGCAGCGGGGCGGGACTGGTTTACCTGGGGGTTCCTGAATGCATTTATGCTATCGAGGCGGTGAAGCTGACAGAGGCCATTGTCCTGCCTTTGCCGGATGTGGATGGGAAGCTCAGCGGCGATGCCATCCCGGAGATTGAACGGCTCTGCGTTCATATGGACGCGGTTCTTATTGGCCCCGGTTTGGGCCAGTCCCCGGGGACGCTTGCGGTGACGAAGTGGGTCCTGGGCCATTTCCCCGGACCGGTGGTGGTGGACGCTGATGGCATAAATCTACTGTCCGCGCATATGGATATACTGCGCGAAAGGACAGGCGTTACCGTCCTGACTCCCCACGACGGGGAGTTTCGCCGGATGGCAGGAGAAATCGGTGCCGACCGGACCGGTTCCGCTCTGGCCCTGGCGGCGGATACCGGGTCCGTTTTGGTGCTGAAGGGCCACGAGACACGGATCACCGACGGGGTTCGCTGCTACCGAAACCGGACCGGGAATCCCGGTATGGCCGTGGGCGGCAGCGGGGATGTGCTGGCAGGGATCATCATATCCCTGCTGGGCCAGGGCCTTGCTCCCCTGGAGGCCGCGGCCTGCGGTGCCTGGCTTCACGGGGCCGCGGGAGATCTGTGCGCCCAGGAACTGGGGCAGTACGGAATGCTGCCCACGGATATGCTGAAGGTCCTTCCGCGACTTATGAAATAAGGCGGGATGTAATTGAAACGGATATGGGCTCTGGTGCTTACGGTGCTCTTCCTGAGCGGCTGCGGCGGAGAAGCGGATTCCATGGACCGGGCACTGGCTCTGCGGCAGCGGATCCAGGAGTCCGGCTGCGCCTTTACGGCAACGGTTCACGCGGATTATGCGGAAGCGGTGCAGTCCTTTGTGCTCCGGTGCCAGGCGGACCAGGCGGGGGAGGTAGCTTTTGAGGTGCTGTCTCCCGAGGAAATTTCCGGCATTACGGGCTCCGTCCACGGAGAGAAAGGGAAGCTGACCTTTGATGACCGGGTCCTGGTCTTTGACACTCTGGCAGACGGACAGCTTGCTCCGGTAACGGCACCCTGGGTCCTGGTCCATACTCTGCGGTCGGGGTACATTGTTTCCTGCGGAAGCGAGGGATCGGGCTTGATCCTGTCCATCGATGACAGCTACCGGGAGGATTCCCTCCGGCTGGAGATCCGGGTGGAGCAGGATGTGCCTGTTTCCGCGGAGATCCTGTGGCAGGGCAGGCGGATCCTGTCCATGCGGATCGAAAACTTTCACTTTGTGTAGCATCCCGGGATTTCGTGCATAGGATATTTTACCCCTCTGCCGTATAATTCCATCCGTGACGTGGGAGAATATCCCTAGCCCCGTTACATATGGACTTGGTTCGGTAGCGTGGCACGATATTGCACGGAGCGTGAAGGTACATGGACAGCACAGTCAAACGCGGGGATATTTTTTACGCGGATCTTTCGCCGGTGGTGGGCAGTGAGCAGGGTGGGACCCGTCCTGTCCTCATCGTTCAGAACGACACCGGCAACCGTCATTCGCCCACGGTCATCGCCGCCGCCATCACCAGCCAGACCGGAAAAGCACGGCTGCCGACCCATATCAACATCGCGGGGGGCAGTGTGGGACTCAGCCGGGATTCTGTGATCCTGCTGGAACAGATCCGGACCATCGACAAAAAACGCCTGCGGGAGCATATGGGCCGGCTGGACGAGGCCCATATGGCCCTGGTGGATACGGCCATCGCTGTGAGCTTTGGATTGAATGACAACCGGACAACATGAAATTCCCCCTGCCGCATAGACTTGCGGCAGGGGGTGTTTTCTTTGGAATATGGGGTAGTGATGGGGGACCACCGGATCGGAGAAGCGGAGGTTTTCCGGGAGGGACTGTATTACCGGATCCGGTGCCGGGTCCGGCTGTCGGGCAAGGTTCTTTGTAAGGTGCTGGTCTCCTGCGGCACCAGGGAGGAAAATCTGGGGATCCTGGTGCCGGAAGGGGACGCCTTTGTTCTCGAAACCCGGATCCCGGTGAAGCGGCTGGGGGAGGGAGAGCTGCGTTTCCGTGTCCTGCCCCGGCATACGGAGCTGAAAGGCCGTTTTGTACCATTGGCGCCGGAAGAACCGTTTCGGTATCTGTCCCGGCTGAAGGATGCCCGGCTGGTGCGGCGGGGGGATGTCACCGGGATCCTGATTGAAGAAAAAGACTGCGGATAACCGCAGTCAGCGTGTCAAAAAAGTATCGAAACAAGAATGTCATTGCGAGGAGCCGCCCAAAAGGCGGCGACGTGGCAATCCGCATCCCCTAAAACCTGCAGTTTTAGGCGCACTTTCAGCAAGAAACGAAACATTTTGGAGAACGGATTGCCACACCATGTGCGCCCGCAGGCGCCATGCAAGCGAGCAACCGCCCGAAGGGCGGCTCTTGGCGAGTCGCAGTGTGCGCACTGGTTCGCAATGACAGGTTTTTCGACAGTCTGACTGCGGATAACCGCAGTCTTTTCGTTTACAGCTCAATCTCCAGGCCCACGGGGCAATGGTCGGAGCCCAGGATATTGGAATAGATGGGGGCTGCCTTGATCTTGTCCGCGATCCGGTTGGATACCAGGAAATAGTCGATGCGCCAGCCTGCGTTGTTCTGCCGGGCGTTGAACATATAGCTCCACCAGGTATATGCTCCGGTGGCATCCGGGTTCAGGTGCCGGAAGGTATCTGTAAACCCGGTTTCCAGCAATTGTGTGAAGCTGGACCGCTCCTCGTCGGAGAAGCCGGCGCTTCCCCGGTTGGAGGCAGGATTTTTCAAATCGATTTCCTGATGGGCCACGTTCAAATCGCCGCAGACGATGACCGGT
Source organism: Oscillospiraceae bacterium (assembly GCA_017501695.1). GTDB lineage: Bacteria > Bacillota > Clostridia > Oscillospirales > Oscillospiraceae > Faecousia. The sequence continues at coordinate 7,350 of JAFVWL010000128.1, read as the reverse complement.
TTTTTCTGATCCAGCGCCGCCAGATATTTGCGGAAGGCTCCGTCCCAGTTCATCCGGTGGTCCAGCCGGGCCAGGCCCCGCTGGGCGTTGGGGGTATAGCAGGTCACCAGATAGAATCCGTCGAATTCCAGAGTGATCAGTCGTCCTTCCGTATCCAGCTCCGGAACTCCAACGCCGTAGGTTACGGACAGGGGTTCCGGTTTGCTGAAAATGGCGGTGCCGGAATAGCCCTTTTTCTCCGCGTAATTCCAGTATTCCCGGTATCCGGGCAGGTCCATCCGGATCTGTCCGGCTTGCAGCTTGGTCTCCTGCAGGCAAAAGCAGTCCGCGTCAGCTTCCCGGAAAAAGTCCGCAAAGCCCTTTCCCATACAGGCCCGAAGACCGTTGACGTTCCATGAAATGAATTTCATAATGATTACCTTTCGTTTTCTGTGGGTTGGGTGGCGATGTCGATCAGAAGCAGATTGCTCCGGTCCATGGTGATGGAGGGATGTCCGTCCAGAAGCTTGGTTTCCGCGCAGATCCGGACGGCGCCGGTTCCGGTCAGGTCCAGCACTGTGCGGGTCAGGCAGGCGCAGGCCAGAGTCAGATCCAGCCCAGTTAAGGTGGCGAAGGCATCCGTCAGGGTGATCTCCAGGGTATCCGTATCGTTGCTGACACTGATTACATAGGTTCCGGCAGGGAAGGGGGAACGGGTGGTTTCCGTTGCGGGATCGGAGAAATACCGGTTCAGCAAGGCAGAAAGATTGCTTCGGACTCCATGGCCTTCCCGGGTTACCGGAACGATGACACTGAAGGGTGTGCCGTGGTCCACGGTGTCCGTTTGGGCCCGCAGGAAATAGAACGCCACAGGATCCTGGAAGGTTTCCGTCTGCTGGGTCCGGCAGGCCGGAAGGCACAGGCAAAGGGAAATAATCAGGATCAGGCAGATCAGTCGTTTCATGTAGCGGATTCCTCCGTTTCCTCGGTGTCAAAGGCAGGGAAATAGACGGTGAAGGTGGTACCCTGACCCAGGGCGCTTTCCACCAGAATGGTACCGTTGTTTCGTTCCACAATACCCCGGACAATGGACAGGCCAAGACCGCTGCCGCCGGATTTCCGGGACCGGGCTTTGTCCACCCGGTAGAACCGCTCAAAAATATGACCGATGGATTCTGTGGGGATTCCCACGCCGGTGTCCGTCACTTTCAGCATGGCGTTGTCCTCGTCCCGCTGGAGGGTAAGGGTCAGGGTGCCGCCGGGGGTGTTGTATTTGATGCCGTTTTCCACAAGATTGAAGATGATCTGGTACAGGTCATCCTCCTGGATCAGCACCGGACAGTCGCCGGACAGGTCCGTTTCGATGCGGATCTGGCTCTTCTCCGCGATTCCGGTGAGCATCCGCACCACGCGTTCTGCCGTGGGAGCCATGCGGATGATTTCGGACTCGTTTTCTTCCTGGCTTTCGGCTTTGGAAAGGGAAAGGAGCTTTTGGGACATTCTGTTCAGCCGGTCCGCTTCCTTGCCGATGTCTTCCACAAATTCCATAACCGTAGGCTGATCCATTTCGTTCTGCAAAATGGAGTCCGTCAGCAGCTTGATGGAGGCCAGGGGTGTTTTCAGCTCATGGGACGCGTCGGAGACGAACTGCCGGCGCTTGGCCTCGGAGGTTTGCAGACGGTCCGTCAGATCATTGATTTCGCTGCCCAGAATAGAAAGCTCATCGTGACCTCCAAGGTTAACCTTATGGGTATAGTCGCCCTCCTGAATGATGCGCATGGAAGCCATGATCCGCCGCATCCGGGTGGAGAAGGCCCGGGCAAAAAACAGGGAAAAGAGAATGACCACCAGCTCCAAAACGACGGTGATGGTCAGAATGTTGGCCTGCAGGGAGCGGATCAGGCTGCCCTGCTGGGCATCGTATTCCATCATATAGACGCACCCTGTCAGGGTGCCGTAGTACATCATGGGCACCGCGGCCTGGGAATGCATGACACCGTCGTGATATCGCCAGGTGAACACATCGTTGCAGCCCAAAGCTTCCACAACCTCCGGAAACAGCACGTATTTGCCTGCCGTATTGGGAGCCCAGGAGTCATAGATGGCCTGACCTGCCTGATCTGTGACGATAAGCCGTGTGACACGAAGACTCTCCATCCCGGAAATGGTTTCAGAAACATTTTCACGGTTGATCACTTCCAGGCTGGAAAGCTCTGAAGCCGCAAGCTGGCATTTTTCGATCATGGAGGCTTCCTTGCTCTGATAGAAGATCTGCTGGCTGGTTTGGGAGCAATAGATGTTCAGGAACAACAGCACACCGAAGGTGACAGTCATGTATATCAGGGCGTATCGAAACTGTGTATTGCTGCGGGGCCGGTAGGCCCGTTTATTTTTTGAAGTAATAGCCAACGCCCCATTTCGTCATAATGTACTTGGGCTCCGCGGGATTTTCCTCCAGCTTTTCCCGGAGCCGTCGGATATGGACATCCACAGTACGGATATCGCTGCGGTATTCATAAGCCCAAATGGTATCCAGCAGGGCTTCCCGGGAATAGACCCGGTTGGGGTTTCGCATGAGGAATTCCACCACATCGAATTCCTTGGCGGTCAAATCCGCCAACACGCCGTTACGGTAGGCGTTCCGTCCGTCCAGGTCCAGGGTAATGGAGCCGACGGTCAGCCGGTTTTCGTCGGACCGGGAGGCGGTTCCGGCCCGGCGCAGCAGGGCACGGACCCGTGCCTTCAGTTCCAGAATGTTGAAGGGTTTGGTCAGATAATCGTCGGCACCGGAATCGAAGCCGATGAGCTTGTCCATATCGTCAGCCTTGGCGGTCAGCAGGATGATGGGGATGTCCGAAAATTCCCGGATCTTGGAGCAGGCGGTCAGACCGTCCATTTCCGGCATCATCACATCCAGGATCACCAGGTCCGGCTTCATGTGCTGGGCCATGGAAACGGCGTCCAGTCCGTTAAAGCCGGTAATCACCTCGTAGCCATCGTTTTGCAGATTGAAGCGGATGCCTTTAACAAGCAGCTCTTCATCATCAACTACCAGTATCTTCATATTGTCCTCCGATCGTAATATAATCCAGGATTGCTTCCAGACGTTTTTCTCCGATGCCGCTGACTTGCAGCAGGTCCGTGACCACGGCAAAGGGTCCGTGCTCATGCCGGTAATCCAGGATCCGCTGAGCATAGACCTGCCCGATGCCTGGCAGGGTCATGAGCTGCTCCAGCGTCGCTGTATTCAGATCAATGGGACCCGGAGCGGTGGTTTCCGTGGGCGCTGCGTCCGAGGGGGAAGTTGGCGGTTCTGTTTGGACCTGCTGGGGAAGATAAAGCTGAACCGGATCTGACGGCAGATTGCGGATCAGAAAGAAACCCACGGTAAGCGCTGCCACGGCGGCAGTCAGTAAAACCGGGATCCAAAATGTCGCTTTTTTCATGGAGCGGAACCTCTTGCATTGACTATCCTGGGAAAAGCTGATATAATATCACAAATATTATACACAAAGTTTCTCTCCCGGACAAGTCCGGTTCTGTGATATTGAGGTCATTTTATGAAAAAAAGACAAATTTTTGCCCTGATTCTGGGTCTGCTGCTGTTTGCGGGCCTTCTTCGGGGTCCGGTTTTCCCTGCGTTTGCGGAGGAGACGGATCCTACCGATGCTGTTTCTACTCAGGAGCCGGACCCTGTGGTCACCAAGGGCTCCCATTCTCCCGACGCGTACCGGCCTATCCATGAGTCCAGGTCCTACATGAAATCCGCGGCCTCCGGCATTCTTTACGAGGTTACCACGGATACTATGGTCTATGCCTGGCATCCGGATACCCCACTGTACCCCTCCAGTCTCACCAAGATCATGACTGCCCTGCTGGCCATTGAAAAGGGAGATTTGAACGAACTGGTCACTGTTTCCTGGCAGGCGCTGGATTCTGTTCCCTCCGGTGCTATGATCGCCGGCTTTTATCCCGAGGAACTGATTACCCTGAAGGAACTGATCTATGTGATGATGGTGGGTTCCGCCAATGATGCCGCGGCGGTGATCGCGGAGCATATCGGCGGCAGCCAGGAGGGGTTTGTGGACCTGATGAATCAGCGGGCGGCGGAGCTGGGCTGCACCGGTACCCGGTTTGTCAACGCCCACGGTCTGCATCATCCTTCTCAGGTGACCACTGCCCGGGATATGCTGAAGATCATCCGGCAGGCCATGGAGTATCCCTTCTTCATGGATGTCTTCGGCGCGCCCAATTATGTACTTATGGCCACCAACAAGGCGGAAGAGCGGACCTTTCGCACCACCAATTATATGGGCAGCCAGGAGCTGACCATGGATTATTACGATGAGCGGGTCACCGGCGGCCGGACGGGCAACACCGACGAAGGACACCGGAATCTTGCCATCACAGCGGAACAGGACGGCGCGGTTTATATCGCCGTGGTCCTGCAGGCGGAGTCGGAATACGCGGAAAACGGTGTTATGCTGCGCCAGGGTGCCTTTGAGGATGCGGGTCTGCTGCTGGATCTGGGATTTCAGGAAAGCCGGACCGTGCAGGTCCTTTATGCTGGCCAGGTGGTGGAGCAGATTCCGGTGCGCAGCGGCGCCAACGATGTGGTCATCGGCCCCATGGAATCGGTTTCCTGTGTTCTGCCCAGGGATCTGGATACGGAGCTGATCACTACGAGCATCGAACTGAAGGATCAGAACCTGACTGCCCCCGTGGCCGCGGGAACCCACATCGGCAATTGCCAGGTCTATTATAACGGTCTGTGCGTGGCTAATGTGCCTCTGTATACCAAAAACGATTCTGCCTTGGTCCGGGCGGAGCCCCAGGAGCCGGAAACCCCCATCGAACAAGGCTTTGATGCCGGAGCTATTTCCACGGCGTTCATCGTTCTCGGGGTCATTTTCGCGGTGATCCTGGTTCTGGGCGGCGGTGTTATCCTGGTACGCAAGCTCCGGGAGGTCATGGGCAGAAGCCGGAACAAAAAACGGCGGTCGGAACGCAGAAGGAGCCGGTAATATGCAGAATTGGGAAGGCCTGGAATATAGCTGCAGCAACTGCACCAAATGCGGCCTGTGCCAGACCCGGAATCATGTGGTTTTCGGTGTGGGTCCCAGGGACGCGGATGTGATGTTCATCGGAGAAGGTCCCGGAGAACAGGAGGATTTGAAAGGGGAGCCCTTTGTGGGTCCTGCCGGTAAGCTCCTGGATGATATGCTGTCCATCATCGATCTGAGCCGGGAAAGCTGCTATATTGCCAATATTGTCAAATGCCGTCCGCCCCACAACCGGGATCCTCTGGATGCGGAGCAGGATGCCTGCATCGGCTACCTGCGCAATCAGGTGGCCCTGATCAAGCCAAAGATCATCGTATGCCTGGGCCGGATCTCCGCCACCCGGCTGATCCGTCCGGATTTCCGGATCACCCGGGAACACGGAACCTGGACGGAGCGGAACGGAATCTGGATGTCTGCCATTTATCATCCGTCGGCCCTGCTGCGGGATCCGTCCAAGCGTCCGGAAACCTTTGAAGACCTGCTGACCCTGCGGCAGAAGCTGCGGGAACTTGGCTGCAAGCCCTATACCGTGTAAAGAGGGTACATAGAATGAAAAATTTTCTGGCACTGTGGAAAGACAAGTATTTTTTACGGGCACTGATCGTGCCGGTCTTTCTGTTTGGCTTTATGTTTGTTTATGAGTTTATGACCGCGCCCCCCAACCCGGAAACCGTAATTCCCCAGTCTCAGACTGCCGTCATGGAATCCGCGGAACCGGGCAGCGCAGTTGTCGATTTGGCGGACCGTATGGATACTGCCCGGGGTCTTGTGGACTTAAATATCCGCCCCTGGTCCGTTTCCACCGGCGAAACCTGGCTGTACCGGATCACCTATAACCCCGGTACTGAGGATGAGCTGGTGGTGACCTTCGGTGATGTCTGGCTGAAGCTGGGGGAGTACACCTACGTGGTAGAGAACGGCACGGAATACGCCGAGATCCTGGAATGGGCGAAAAATCTGTATTTGGGTGAATAAAAAGCGAGGCTTCGGTTATTCCGAAGCCTCATTTTTATAGGTCAGGTATTCCTTTTCAACATAAACCGGGCGGTTTTTGCTCTGCTCGAAGGTACGGCCCACATATTCGCCGATGATGCCGATGCACAGCAGGTTCATGGCACCGAAGAACAAAATCAGCACGATGATGGTGGCGTAGCCGGGCACATCGATGCCCCAGATCAGCTTCTGCAGCACCACCACGAACAGGTAAACAAAGGCCGCCAGGGCAGAGAAGCAGCCCATATAGGTGGCAAACCGCAAGGGGGCTGTGGAGTAGCCGATGATGCCCTCGATGGCGTAATCCAGCAGCTTCCAGAAGTTCCATTTGGTGGTGCCGGAATGCCGTTCACAGGCGGTGTAGGGGATGAATTTGGTGTCGTAGCCCACCCAGGCGAAGATGCCCTTGGAGAACCGGTGGTATTCCGTCAGCTCCAGGATGCTGTCCCGGACACTGCGGCGGAAGGTCCGGAAATCGCTGGCGTCGCTCTGAAGCTGGACCTTGGACAGCTTGTTGATGATGGCGTAAAAGCTCTTTTTGAAGAAGGACAGGACCTTGCCCTCGCCACGGCGGTCCTGGTAGGCGGCTACCACATCGTACTGGGGCTCCTCATCCAGGATCTTTACCATGTCCCGGACGATTTCCGGCCGCTGCTGCAGGTCCGCGTCGATGATGGAAACATAGTCGCCGTCGGCCTTGGACATACCGGCGTAGATGCCGGCTTCCTTACCGAAGTTCCGGGAGAAGGAGACTACCTTCACCGGGCAACGCTGGGCGGCGTGGAGCTTGCGCAGGTTGTGAAGCGTGGCATCCTTGCTGCCGTCGTTGACAAAAATAATCTCGTAGTCATAGCCGCAGCCGTCAAAGGCGCCGATCACCGCGTCCTGGAACGCGGCTACATTGTCCGCCTCGTTGTAGCAGGGGACCACCAGGGAAAGTTTCATAAGGATTTCCTCTCGTAACTAAAATATAGGTTATTATATGCCTGTTTCCCCGGTTCGTCAAGAAATATCAGCCATGATTCATAAAATGTTTCATGATTCGATAAATCTGCGGTAGGGAAACCGGCCCTGTCCGAAGCTTCCCGTCCATCGGCGGTGCCGCCGGACATGCGACCGCTGGGCTCGCCCCTACACGTTGCTGGGAATTGAAACGAAAAGTCCGCCGCCCGAAGTGTGAAGTGACCCCAAAAAGTTAGACAAATATTTCTAACTCAAATTGTTTAAGCTGCCGAGAGGGCTTGCTGTCTGTGTAATGCAGGCGGCAAGCCCTTTAGTCTTGCCTTGATACGCCGGTTGTTATAGTAATCAATAT
>JAFVWL010000022.1 GCA_017501695.1 Oscillospiraceae bacterium | reverse complement strand
TATATTGATTACTATAACAACCGGCGTATCAAGGCAAGACTAAAGGGCTTGCCGCCTGCATTACACAGACAGCAAGCCCTCTCGGCAGCTTAAACAATTTGAGTTAGAAATATTTGTCTAACTTTTTGGGGTCACTTCAAAACAGGGCGGCGTTTTTTTGCCGTTTTGCGGGAACCGGACCAGGGGAAATGGAGAGAATTTGAAATTTTTTCAATTTCCCAGCAATTACCTCTTGAAATCGTGACAAAATTGTTATATACTGTTGTCACTAATTGTTACTATTTATAATAAAGGAGAATTGCGATGAATTCGGCAAAGCGTATGTTTACCCTGTTGCTTGTGCTGGTCTGTCTGGTCGCCTGCCTTCCTTCCATCCATGCGGAGGAGGATGCTCCGGCACCGGAAACGGAAACCACAGCACCGGATACCGGTGTGGAGCTGCCTGAAGAGCTGTTCCTGACCCAGGAAGGCTCCGGCACCTGCACTCTGTGCTCCGCCACCATGATGATCCGCTCTGCTATGTACATAAACGGCAACCATGACTGGTCCGCCGCTACGGAATCCGTGGTCCGCCGGGTGGCCTGGTATAACGGCGTTGGCCTGAAGTGGGATTTCACCTACTCCACTGACAATACCTCCGTTCACGTGGGCCATAAGGGCGTCAACGGTTTTTCCGTCCAGTCCCTGAAGGAACTGCTGGATGAGCACCCCGAGGGCATCGTGCTGTACTGCGGCAACCTGCCCCACGCTGTGTTCCTGTTTGATTACGAGGGTGATACCTTCTACTGTGCCGAGACCGTCAAGGGCTACTCCGGCGAGAAGATCCCTCTGGAGGATTCCTGGCTGGGCTATAAGTATGGCTCCCAGTCCTGGCTCCTGGCCAACGTGACCTCCTACTGGTATGTCAAGGAGTATACCGACGAGACCGGCACCCGTGACTGCGGCTGCACCGGCCTGTACGCCGGCACCTATCAGGTTACCACCAGCTCCTCCGGCCTGCTGATCCGCAGCGGCCATGGCACCAGCTATAGCATTCTGGGCGAAATTCCCGCCGGGGCAGAGGTGGAGGTCCACCGGACCAGCGGCACCGGCAGCAACGGCTGGGCCCATGTGAGCTATAATGGCATCAACGGCTACTGCTCCATGCGGTATCTGAAGCTGCTGACCCTGAAGCATACCTATACCGCTACGGTGGTTGAGCCTACCTGTACGGCTCAGGGCTACACCGTTTATACCTGCAGCGGCTGCGGAAACAAGCTGATCGAGAATGTCGTGGCTCCTCTGGGCCATGATTTCGGCCAGTGGACCGATACGGAGATCCCCAATGAGCAGATTCGCACCTGCACCCGCTGCGATGCCACCGAGACCCGTGTTGTGACCAAGTCCCGCATGGGCACCATTACCGGCAGCAGCCTGCGGATCCGCAGCGGCGCCGGCACCGGCTACAGCGTGGTCGGCTTCCTGAATAAGGGTGACCGGGTGGAGATCCTGGAAACCAAGGACGTGGGCTCCACGGTTTGGGGCCGCATTGCCCAGGGTTGGATCTCCATGGACTATGTGAAGCTGGATGATACTGTGGTGGAGGCTCCTACCGAGCCCGAGCCCACCGAGCCCGAGCCCACCGAACCCGAGCCCACCGAACCCGAGCCTACTGAGCCCGAGCCCACCGAACCCGAGCCCACCGAGCCCGAGCCTACTGAACCCGAGCCTACTGAACCTGAACCCACCGAGCCTGAGATTACCGAGCCTGACCCCACCGAACCCGAGGAGCCCAAGCGTATGGGCACCATCACCGCCAGCTGCCTGTGCGTCCGTGACGGCGCGGGCACCGGCTATGCCGTGGTGGATTATCTCTACCGGGACGACCGGGTGGAGATCCTGGAGCAGAAGACCGTGGGCGGCATGACCTGGGGCCGGATCGAGCAGGGTTGGGTGTCCATGTCCTATGTGGAGCTGGACGAGCCTGTGGAGGAAACTCCTGACGAGCCCATGCTGGTCACCGTGACCACCGGCTGCCTTCGTGTCCGGGCGGAAGCCACCACCAATTCCCAGATCGTGGGCTACCTGTACTGGGGTGCCCAGGTCGAGATCCTGGAAACCAAGGATGTGAACGGCACCACCTGGGGCCGCACCGCCGAGGGCTGGATCTCCATGGATTACGTGGAAGAAATCTGAATTAAAAGAGACTGCCATCCGGCAGTCTCTTTTTTTCGACTTTCCCTTGACGGGGGAGGAAACTTGGGGTAATCTATATCTTGAAGAAAAACGCTTTGGAGGCTTGTCTATGAAGCAATATATGGATGCCATTGTAAAAGCCCAGGCCGGTCCCGGTCTGGAGCTCCGTCAGGTTCCGGTGCCGGTGCCCGGTCCCGGTGAGGTGCTGATCAAGGTCCACAAGACCGCCATTTGCGGCACCGATGTACATATCTATAACTGGGACCCCTGGGCCCAGCTCCACATCAAGCCTCCCATGACCATCGGCCATGAGTATGTGGGCGAGGTTGCCGCTCTGGGTGCCGGTGTCACCGGTCTGACCGTGGGCCAGCGGGTTTCCGGCGAAGGCCATATCACCTGCCACCGGTGCCGCAACTGCCACACCGGCAACATCCAGTGGTGCAAGGATACGGTGTCCGTGGGCGTGGACCGGGACGGCGCCTTTGCCGAGTATGTATGCATTCCGGAGGGCAATGTGATCATCATTGATGAGAGCCTGCCCGAGGAGGTGGTGTCCTTCTTCGACGCCATCGGCAACGCCACCCACACCGCCCTGATGTTCGATCTCATCGGCGAGGACGTGCTGATCACCGGTGCGGGTCCCATCGGCATTATGGCCGCGGGCATTTGCAAATTCGCCGGAGCCCGCCGGGTCATCATCACCGACATCAACGACTACCGCCTGGACCTGGCCCGGAAGATGGGCGTGGACGCGGCGGTGAACACAGCCCGGGAGGATCTGCCCAAGATCATGAAGGAGCAGGGCCTGGTGGAGGGCTTTGATGTGGGCCTGGAAATGTCCGGCAACGGCGCGGCGCTCCAGCAGATGATCGGTGCCATGCGCAACGGCGGCAAGATCTCCCTGCTGGGCATCTCCAATAAGCCCGTGGCCATGGATATGAACACCATTATCACCAAGGGCCTGACCCTCCAGGGTATCTACGGACGGAAGATGGACAACTGGCACCAGATGTCCTACATGGTCCAGGGCGGCCTGGATCTGAGCCAGGTCATCACCCACCGGTTCCACTATACCGAGTTTGAAAAGGGCTTCGAAGCCATGAATTCCGGCAAGTCCGGCAAGGTGGTCCTGGATTGGACCAACAAGTAACTCGTCATCGCGAGGAGGGCGAAGCCCGACATGGCGATCCCGTAAGGTTTCCGGAATGTCCGGGGGATTGCCACACCTGTCTGCGGACTGGTTCGCAATGACGTGGATTATTGAAGGAGGAAATACTATGAAAACTGCTTTAACTGCCATTTCCGCGGAGCTGGATGCCATTCGTGCCGCCGGCACCTGGCGGGAGGAACGGATCATCACCACCCCCCAGCGCTCCCGCATCGACACCACCGCCAAGAGCGGCGTGGTGAATTTCTGCGCCAACAACTACCTGGGCCTGTCCGCCAATCAGGATCTGATTGACGCGGCTAAGGCCAGCTACGATCAGTGGGGCTTCGGCCTCAGCTCCGTCCGCTTCATCTGCGGCACCCAGCAGATCCACAAGGATCTGGAGAAGAAGATCTCCGGCTTCCTGGGCATGGACGATGCCATTCTCTATTCCTCCTGCTTCGATGCCAACGGCGGCCTGTTTGAGACGCTCCTGGGACCGGAGGATGCCATCGTCTCCGATGAGCTGAACCACGCCTCCATTATCGACGGCGTTCGCCTGTGCAAGGCCAAGCGCTACCGCTATAAGAACAACAATATGGAGGATCTGCGGACCCAGCTTACCGATGCCCGGGCGGCAGGCGCGAAGAAGATCGTCATCGCCACCGACGGTGTCTTCTCCATGGACGGCTACATCGCCAACCTGCCTGCCATCTGCGACCTGGCTGACGAATTTGATGCCCTGGTCATGGTGGATGACAGCCATGCCGTGGGCTTTATGGGCGACCATGGCAAGGGCACCCCGGAATTCTGCGGGGTTATGGACCGGGTGGACATCCTTACCGGCACCTTCGGCAAGGCTCTGGGCGGCGCCTCCGGCGGCTATACCGCGGCCCGTCAGCCCATCGTGGACCTGCTGCGGCAGAGAAGCCGTCCCTACCTGTTCTCCAACACCGTGGCCCCGGCCATCTGTGCCGCTACCATCCGGACCATTGAGCTGCTGGAGGAGTCCACTGCCCTGCGGGACAAGGTCCATGAGAATGCCCGGTATTTCCGCAGCGAGATGGAGAAGCTGGGCTTCGACCTGCTGCCCGGCGAGCATCCCATCGTGCCCGTGATGCTTTATGACCCCCGGGTAGCCCATGAGTTTGCCCGGCGGATGCTGGACAAGGGCGTGTATGTGGTGGCCTTCTGCTACCCCGTGGTGCCCAAGGGCAAGGACCGGATCCGCACCCAGATCTCCGCCGGCCACAGCAAGGCCGATATTGATCACGCCGTCAAGGCCTTCGGCGAGGTCAAGAAGGAAATGGGACTGTAACATAAAAAACACGCCCAACCGGGCGTGTTTTTTAGTTGAGAGTTGAAAGTTGAGACTTAAGAGTTTTTCCGCCGGAGCCCTGGCGCCCCCACAGGGGGAGCTGTCAGCGAAGCTGACTGAGGGGGTGTCCCATCGAAAGAAGCG
>JAFVWL010000021.1 GCA_017501695.1 Oscillospiraceae bacterium | reverse complement strand
AATCCGTTCTCCAAAATGTTTCATCTTTGCTGAAAGTGCGCCTAAAACCGCAGGTTTTAGGGGATGCGGATTGCCACGTCGCCGCCTTTTGGGCGGCTCCTCGCAATGACATTCTTGTTTCGATACTTTTTTGACACGCTGTGAAAAACCACGCCGGACGGCGTGGTTTTTCTTTTAATACGATTATCGCTCTTCCCGGAAGTAGTTGACGCCCAGGGAGGCGGGCAGGCCGCTGCCCCGTTTGTTTCGAACGGAGGTGGCCACCAGCACGATGGCGGTGATCACAAAGGGAAGGGCCTGGTAGACCTGGGTAGGCACTGCGGACAGCCAGCCCAGGAACCCCGGGAACGCCGCGGCCAGAGAGCTGCCGGACACCCGGAGGGTATTGAAGAAGCCGAACACGAAGGTGCCCAGAATCGCCATGGCAGGATTCCAGTTGGCGAAGATCACCAGTGCCACGGCGATCCAGCCGTAGCCGTTGATCCAGCAACTGGAGTTGAAGGAGCCGGACATATTCAGGCCCATGTAGTAGCCGCCAATGCCCATGATGCCGCAGCCCAGGCAGATGTGCAGATACTTCATCAGCTTCACGTTGATGCCTACGGAGTCCGCGGCACCGGGATTCTCACCCACGGCCCGGAGCTTCAGGCCCGGGGTGGTGCGGTTGAGATACCACCACATGAACACCGCGATGGCCACACCCAGGTACACCATAACATTGTGGCTGAACAGGCCCTGGCCGATCAGGGGAAGCTGGGACAGGAAGGGAATGGGCAGATCGGCAAAGCCGTTCTGAATGTTGGCGTAGTCCGCCATAACGGGCCAGGCCACCGCCTTCAGGCCGTTGCCCACGAAGAAGTAGACACCCAGGCCGAAGGTAGTCAGGGTCAGGCCGGTAATGTTCTGGTTGGCCTGAAGGGAAACGGTGAGCACCGCGAACAGCAGGCCGCACAGGGCACCCGCCAGGAACGCCACCAGAATACCCACCAGCAGGGAGTTGGTATAGCAACCCACGATGTAGCCAAAAATGGCGCCCACGGCCATAATACCCTCCACGCCCAGGTTCAGGCTGCCGGATTTTTCCACCACGATCTCGCCCACGGTGCCGTAAAGCAGAGGGATGTTGTAGACCACGATGTTGTGGATGAAGGAGGTCAATACGCCGAGCTTATCCAGTTCCATGATCACTTATCTCCTTTCTTTACAATGACCACCCGGAAGCGGGTATAGAAATCCGCCGCCAGCACCAGGAACAAAATCACGCCCTGGAGCATATTGGCGAAGCTGGAGTCCACCTGAGAGAAGGTTGCCGCCGCCACGGTGGAGCCGTAGTGCAGCATGGTGATCAGGGCGGACACCACAAAAATCACGCCGGTATTGAGCTGGGACAGCCAGGCCACGATGATGCCGGTCCAGCCCACATCATCGGTGATGGAGGTGGACAGGATGCCGGCGGTGCCCACCTTGAAGGCGGCAGCCAGGCCGATGAGCGCAGCGGACAGGAACACGGTCCGCAGGACGATCTTATTGACCTTCATGCCCGCGTACCGGGCGGTTCCCGCGCTGTCGCCCACCACGGCGATCTCATAGCCGTGCTTGGTATATTTCAGGTAAACATAGACCAAGGCACCGATGAGGAATGTAAAAATCACGCACAGGTTCAGGGAGAACTGTCCGCCCAGGGGGATGCTGGGGAAGGAAACGATGTCCGCGAAACTGGCAAACACAGGCCGCAGAGAGCCGGGATCCAGGAAGAAGTTCCAGTCCGCCTTGGCCTCTGCCAGGAAGATCAGCACATACAGTGCCACATAGTTCAGCATCAGGGTCATCAGCGTTTCGTTGGTTCCGAATTTGACCTTCAGCGCCGCCACAAACAGACCGTACAGGCCTGCCACCGCCATGGCCGCCAGGCACATGACGATCAGCGTCAAAGGTTCGGGCAGGAAGGGACCCACCGTAAAGGCCACAAAGGCGGAAGCGATGGCGCCCAGAATGAACTGGCCTTCGCCGCCGATGTTCCAGAACCGCATTTTGAACGCCAGGGACAGGGCCACGGAGGTCAGGGCCAGGGGCACGAAGCTCTTCAGGTAATTGATCCAGACCTTATAGGCGATCTTGTTGCCCACGGTGCCCATGGTGAACATCCGGCTGTAATAGACCACCGGATTCACGCCCAGGGCCAGCAGCAGCAGGCTGCCCAGCAGCAGAGCAATGACCACGGCACCCACATAGAGGGCACACTTTTTCCACAGGGGGCAGTTGTCCCGTTTTACAATATGAAAACTCATGCTCAGCCCTCCTCATTCTGCTCGCCGAAGCGGGTATCCCGGGCCAGGCCCGCGGGCTTGTCCTCGTACTTGTGGACCAGGTCCAGTGCGCCGGTCATCATCAAGCCCAGCTCTTCCTTGGTGGTCTTGTGGGCATGGACCACGCCCATGACCTTGCCATGGCACAGGACCATGATCTTGTCGCACAGGGCGATCATCACGTCCAGGTCCTCACCTACGAACAGCACACCCACACCGGCCTGCTTCTGCTGGTTCAGGATGTTGTAGATGGCGTAGGAGGAGTTAATGTCCAGGCCCCGGACCGGGTAAGCGGTGATGATAACATTGGGACCGGCCTTGATTTCCCGGCCCAGCAGCACCTTCTGGACGTTGCCGCCGGACAGACGGCGCACAGGGGTTTCCGCGGAGGGGGTCACCACCTCCAGCTCCCGGATCACCTGCTCCGCGTCAGCCTTGCCCTGCTTCCGGTCCACGAAGGGACCCTTGGCCTCGGCATATTTCTTCAGCAGCATATTGTCCGTAATGGACAGGGACGGTGCCAGGCCCATGCCCAGCCGGTCCTCGGGGATGAAGGACATGGAAATGCCTTTTTCCAGGATAGCCCGGGGGGACAGGCCCACGATGTTCTCACCCTTGTGGATCATCTGGCCCTTTTCAATGGGCCGCAGGCCGGCAATGGCCTCGCAAAGTTCCTTCTGGCCGCAGCCCGCGATGCCGGCCACGCCCAGAATCTCACCGCCGCGGATATAGAAATTGACACCGTCGATGGCAACGGCACCTTCGTCGGAGCGGATGGATACATCCCGCAGTTCCAGCAGGGGGCGGGTCTTCTCCATGTGGGGCCGGTCAATGTTCAGGTCGATCTTCCGGCCCACCATCCATTCCGTCAGCTCCTGTTCGTTGGTTTCAGCAGTGTTGACGGTGGTGATGTACTCGCCCTTACGCAGAATCGCAACCCGGTCGGAAATATCCATGACCTCGTTGAGCTTGTGGGTAATGATAATGATGGAGTGGCCTTCGGCCTTCATCCGGCGCAGGACGTTGAACAGCTTGTCGATCTCCTGAACCGTCAGCACGGCAGTGGGCTCGTCCAGAATGATGATTTTGGCACCGTAATACAGGACCTTGATAATCTCCAGCGTCTGCTTTTCGGACACAGCCATGTTATAGACCTTTTTCCGGGGATCAATCTCAAAGCCAAACTTTTTGGCCATATTCTCGATCTCGTCGTAACGGTCCCGGCCCAGGACCAGGCCGCTCTTATCCCTGCCCATCCAGATATTGTCGGCAGCGGAGAACACATCCACCAGCTTGAAATGCTGATGGACCATGCCGATTCCCAGCCGCTTGGAATCCTCCGGGGAATCGATGGATACTTCCTTGCCGTCCACAAAGATATGGCCGCTGTCCGGCTTGTAGATGCCGGAGAGCATATTCATCAGTGTGGTCTTGCCGGAGCCGTTTTCACCCAGCAGGGCCAGGATCTCACCGGGCCGGACATTGAGCTCCACATTGTTGTTGGCCACCACGCTGCCGAAGGTTTTGGTAATGCCCTTCAGTTCGATGGCATATTGCTGCGCCATGGCGGTTCCTCCTTTTTTCTCTCTTCAAAAATAGGAAACAAGGAACCTGACGATTCCCTCTTTCCCGTCTTTGAACAAAAACCGGGCCGGCCGATGGCCGGCCCGGTTCCTATACGATCAAGCCAGAAATGAATTAGCCTTCCTTGACACCGGCCACGAAGTAGTTCATGGTGCCGGTGATAACGCTGTCCTCCACGGAAGCGCCGCCGGCGGGAACGATCTCGTTGCCGTTGTTGTCAACCAGAGCGGCGTCCACCTTGGTGATGGTGCCGTCGGGGGAGATCTGCAGCTTCACGCCGGAGAACACATCCCACTCGCCGTTGACCATCATAGCCTTGACAGCGGCGATGATCTCAGCGGTCTTGGGAGCGCAGTTCTCGGACAGGGGGGACACATCCACGAAGCCTTCCTTCAGGCCGCCGTAGTAAGCGCCGGAGCCCATGGTCTCCACAAACTTGGAGGCCTCGCCGCAGTTCATGGCAGCTTCCATGGCGGTGCGGTAGTAGACGTTCCAGTTCCAGATGGCAGCGGTCAGGTGCGCCTTGGGAGCGTCGGGGGTCATGTCGGAGTTGTAGCCGCAGCCGAAGACGCCCTTGTTCTGGGCAGCGATCTGGGGCTGAGCGGAGTCGCAGTGCTGAGAAATGACACCACAGTTGTAGGAGTCGATCAGCTCGTTGGCGAAGGCAGCCTCGTTGACCTCATCGGCCCAGGCGCCCAGGTTCTTGACATAGATGGTGGCATTGGGGTTCACAGCCAGAACGCCCATAGCAAAGCCGTTGATGCCGGAAGCGGTCTCAGCGTACTCGGTGCCGTAAGCAGCCACGTAGCCCACGTTGTTGTTGCCGATCTCCAGGGACTTCAGACCGGCGGCAATGCCGGCCAGGTAACGGGCCTGGTAAGCGCGGCCGAAGTAGTTGTTGAAGTTGGTGGTGTTGGACTTGTAGCCGGTGGCATGGGAGAAGATGACATCGGGGTAGGTCTTGGCAGCCTCTTCCATGGCGTCGATGTAGCCGAAGGAGATGCCGAAGATGATGTCAGCGCCCTCGCCCACCAGGGTGTCAACGGCGGCCAGAACCTGCTCCTTGTCCTCGGGAACTTCGTCCACGATGACAAGCTGCGTGTTCACATCCAGGCCCAGTTCTTCCATGGCCTTGGTGATGCCGTTGTGGTGCGCAAAGGTGTAACCGGCAGTGTCGTTTCTGCTGTTGATGTAGATGGCGCCGACGATAAACTCGTCAGTATCGGGCTCGGTACCGCAAGCGGTCAGGCCCATGACCAGAACCACAGCCAGCAGCAGCGCAAGGATCTTTTTCATGTGTTTACCTCCAGATTTTCTACCTAAAGAATTTTCGCAAACCGGGGTCTGAAAAAATCCACTTTTTCACCCTGTTTGCAGTGAAAACATACCACATTCCGCCGCAAAAGTCAACGCCGTATCGGCCAATTCGATACATAAGCCAAAAACCGGACCGATTTCGCCTGTCCTTTTGGGAATGTTTTCGCATTGGGCCTGCCGCCTTCCGCAGCGATTCAGCCATCGATCCCCTGGATATCCAGCATTTCGGTGACGGTCTGGCCCCGGGCGGTCAGAGCCATGGAGCCATGGACCTTCCACCCGGCGTAGGCACTCATGTCAAAATTTGCCAGAGGCTTGTCATAGTCCAGGGAGATCAGGCCCTTCTTTTCCAGGCACTGAAGGATCAGGCTGTATTCTTCCCGGCTGCGGCGGTCCCATTCCAGAAACACGGGCACAAAATCGTCGGGCCGCCGGGCCACGGGCAGGAAAGCAACCTGAGCCAGCAGGCCCAGAATCTCCAGTTCCCCTTCGGTCAGCTCCAGAGTCGCGGCGCAGCCACCGCAGGACGCGCAGTTATGGTTGCAGGATGCCATGGACACTCCTCCTTCTTCACATTAGTATACCCGCAAATTAGTCAATATTCGCCCGAAGAAAATCCATCAGCTCCGGGAAGCCGCCCTGGGGGCAGCCGGAAACATCCAGCTTCTTCCGGTTCAGCAAGCAGTCCGTCAGCAGAAAAACCCCCATTCCCAGCTTTTCCGCCGCCAGATCCTCCTCCGCGTCGTTGCCCACCATGATGCAGTTTTCAGGCGTTTCTCCCAAGGCATTCAGAATGTCCCGGTAGTATTCCGGATTGGGCTTACAATGGGTGGAATTTTCATAGGTGGTGATCAGTGCGAAATCCGCCGGATCCAGGCCTGCCCAGCGGACTCTGGAATCCGTGGCAATGGCAGGAAACAGAGGATTGGTGGCCAGGGCCACCCGGCAGCCCCGGTCCTTCAGGAACCGGATCACCTCTGAAGCCCGGGGCTCAAAGCCACAAACCTGCCGAACCTGTTGAAACTCCGTCCGATAATACTCCTCAAATACCGCCTCATCCTTCCGGGCATCGGGCCGGACCTGGCCGCAGAAGCACTTCCAGAAGGCTTCCTCGTTGGTCATGGAGCCATCGTTGCTGCCCATAGCCACAGTACCGGCCCAAATTCCCGCCACCAAAGCCTTGGGATCATAGCCGTAGGGTACCAGTTTTTTCGCCAGGCCACCGAAATAGGCCTTGACGAACACATCCTGATCCAGAGGCAGCAGGGTCCCATCCAAATCAAACAGTACCGTTTTCATATTCATCCATCCTTTTTCAGAATGAATCCAGTATATCCTTTCGGGAGCGGGTTGTCAAGAAAGGCCTGCCGGCGCCGCCGCTGCGGTAGATTGTAGTTTATATCAGCACCGCACCCCTTGCCCCCCGCATTTATGAGGGGGGGTGGCCCGAAGGGCCGGGGGGAGAAAAAAGAACTCCCCCAGTCAAAAATCGGTTCCGAAGAGCCGATTTTTGCCAGCCCCCTCTT
>JAFVWL010000127.1 GCA_017501695.1 Oscillospiraceae bacterium | reverse complement strand
TATTTCAACGCCGTGTGGGTAAAGAACGAGTGGAGCCGGTTCCTGAAGCTCATGGTCAAAGATAAGAGCAAGCACCTGATCCCCTGCTTCAAGGGCATCGATGCCTACGATATGCCCAAGGAATTCGCCCGCTTGCAGGCCCAGGACCTGGGCAAGGTCGGTGCCACCCAGGACCTGCTGCGGGGCATCGGCAAGATCTTGCCCAAGGAGCAAAAGAATACAGTTGTAATACAAGAAAAGGTCGTAGTGGGCGGCAGTGGCGGCAACAAAATCGCCTCCCTGCTGGACCGGGGCAATATGGCCCTGGAGGACGGCGACTGGGCCAAGGCGGACAGTTTCTTTGAGGATGTGCTGAACAACGACTCCAAAAATGCCCAGGCGTACTTAGGCAAGACCCTGGCGTTGGAGCGGTGCCGCACCATCGATGCACTTGTGCGGAAGCGGAAGGATGCGACCCAGCGTGTCCAGGGCGAGAGACTGCATCTGGAGCCGAACCGTGCCCATGTGGAAGAGATGGTTGCCCAGTGCAGCATTCCCGGTTACATAGAGGCCAGGGAGATTCGGAAGCTTTATGAATTCGATTTGAGCTACCGTTCCGATGTGGCGGAGCGGAGACAGCAGTACTGGAATGAGGAAAGCTGGTGGGCCAACCACAAGCAGCTGTCCCGTGCGGAAAAGTTTGCCGCCGGCGAAATGGCGGAGCATCTCCAGCGGGAGAAAAAGGCGTTGCTCGCTGCCCTGTCTGACCGGGTGAAGCAGGCGGAAACTGCCGAAGCTGCCGCGAAGAAAAAAGTGCAGGAGCGTTATGCCCAGCACATTACCCATGCGGATGCCGAGGCGGAGAAGCTGTATAACGATGGTCTGAACCGCCGGGAAGTGGAATATCAGGAACTCATCCAAACGGCAAAAACTTCCTCCGATGTGGCGGAACTGACGGAAACGGCGAAAAAGTTTGACGCCCTTGGTAACTATCAGGACAGCAAGAACCTTGCGGAGCATTGCCGCAAGTGCGCCGCCGAAGAGCAGGCGAAACTGGATGCAGAAAGAACGCGGGCAGAAGAGAATGCCCGCAAAAAAAGAAACCAGAAAAAAATAGCTATAGTTTCTGGCGTGATTGGCTTGCTGATATTGATTACGGTCTCTGTATTCTTCGGAATCAGTTCCACCAGAAAATCAAACGAGGAACGCATTCTCGCGGCGCTGGCGGGATATAGGGATAGTGCAAGTGAGCTATGTTATAACTGGGATACATTTTCAGTATCGGGACAAAATTATACACCTTACTATTTCAACGCAGATATCTGCTTTTCGGAAGATGCCTCTTATGTGACAGTATCTTACAAAATGAAGATGACCGTAAATGGGGACTACGGCGAAGTAACTGCTGAAGAGACGAGCAGTTACCGCTTTGAGTATGATGATGAATTCGATACAGAACCCTTTATAGTTTTGGATAATGGTTTGAGACTAAGTATATGGTATAAAACGGGGGGGAAAAGTGTTCTCGGAAAGGACGAGTATTCTACCGATATACCCGCCGGAGAATTGACCATAGACCATTTCATGTGGAGATAGCATTGATATCTTAGAACGCAATCACACAACAGGTGCCCGTCAAATAATTCAGAAAATGCGGTCACACGAAATGATTGTTTCGTTTATTAGTAATGATAACAGTGGGTGCGGGTTATGTGCCTAATCAGAAAAGTGTGAAATTTACGGTAGATCCAAGTTTCATTAAGGAGAACTCATATGAAAAAAGAATATATTCGCCCGATTGTGGCATTTGCGGTGCTGTTGATTCTGTATTGCCTAGTTGCATTTTTGATTCCCTTTGTACATACGGCAACCTTCTGGATCAGCTTTGTCTTTGCCCTGATCGGTTTTGCCGTGGCAGGTCTTTCCGGCTGGATCACCGTCATCCTGAAATCCGATTCCCGGAGCCGCTTCTACGGTTGTCCCATTGCCCTGGTGGGCATGGTCTACGGCGGAGTGCAGGTGGTGGTCTCTTTCGTAATGATGGCCCTGGCCCAGGTGGTTCCCTGGTGGATTCCCGCACCGGTGTATGCCGTCGGCCTGGGGGCCGCGGTGATCGGCCTGATCGCCATGGAGTCCGTGTCGGAAGAAATCCAGTCTCAGGACGAAAAGCTTAAGACCAATGTGACTCTCATGCGGACCCTGCAGTCCAAGGTCAACCAGATGGCCGGGCAGTCCGAAAATGCGGAAATCAAAGCCCTGGCTGACGAATTCCGTTACTCCGATCCCGTCAGCAATAAAGCCATTGCCGATGCGGAAGCCGATTTGGCTGCGGTGGTGGATGAATTGCAGGCCGCCTATGTCGATAGCGACAGCGAAGCTGTGGCCAAGCTGTGCCGCAAGGCATCTTCTCTCCTTGCTGAGCGAAACCGTCTCTGCAAGCTGAACAAACACTAATCCGGAAGGAGATCGCCTTCGGCACTTCTTGCCGAAGGGTTGACCGCAGGCTTTCTTGCGTACAATTTCCCGGCTTTGGTGCTGGAATTGCTGCGTAACCGTACGGAGCACTTTGCGATCTTCCGTGACAGCCAGTGACGGAGCGAATGCGATGGGTGTAAAGCTTGTAGATATCTGGATGCGGATACTTCCAAGGTGCCCTTTATTTACAGACTTCAGCAGCATATTCCTGAATAACATGTAAGCCGGATGCAGCCATTGCATCCGGCTTGCCTATTTGGTGCCCACAGCCTCCACCACGGCGGTGGGCCGGTTGGCGGCATAGCGGGTCAGGCCGTCGGCCTGGCCGATCCGGGTGTCACTGCGGAAGATGTGGGCCCGGCTGTCCTCGCCGCACAGGACCACCCGCTTGGAAAACACCGCCAGACCGGAAAGTGCCGCGGGCCGGGTAGTGCCGATGACCGCGTCGGCCAGGATCCGGTAGTAGAAGGTCACGTCGACGCAGTAGTGGTTCCGGTCAAAGGCCACCGGCTCCACATCGATGTAGGCATACAGCAACTCCGCGCTGCGGACACGGACGCTGGCGGCAGTATCCAGCAGGGTTTGGGAATTGCGGGTCAGGAAGACCCGCAGGTCCTCCACGCAGTCCTTATCCCGGCAGGAATCCGTGATTTTTCGGGTGTGGATGGAGAGGGCCTGGCGCAGGTCCTCGGGCCTGCACTGCAGGTTCTCCTGACAGTATTCGGACATGGTATTACCTCCCATACAAAACTGGGTATAAGCAAACCGCTTACAAGCCAGTTTATGCGGAAGGGGCAAGTCTGTGCAGGCCCTTGAGGCGTTTGAGGCGTTTCAGGCGCTTGTTTTCTATCCCCGAAAAAAACACACCACGATTCCTGTCGAATCCCGGTCCGCCCAAGGCCTGCCCCGCAAAGCCCCGGGAATTCATGCTGTAAAAACCGGTTCTCCGCGGGGAGTTTCCTATGTAGATAAATTGTAGTTTGGCGTAATATGTCCGCGTAGGGGCGACCCTTGCGGTCGCCCGGCGGCAAAGCCGCCTCGGCCCCCGCTTTTCAAGAGGGGGCTGGCAAAAATCGGCTCTTCGGAACCGATTTTTGACTGGGGGAGTTCTTTTTTCTCCCCCCGGCCCTTCGGGCCACCCC
>JAFVWL010000126.1 GCA_017501695.1 Oscillospiraceae bacterium | reverse complement strand
TCGTTGGCTGTTAATTTCGATTTTACATCGCTTAAACAATCCATTAATTGTCCAAGGTGTTAATTTGGTTCGTTTTTGTGTTATTCAATTTACAAGGTACAGTTGCCGTCGCACTCGCGGCGACTTGCATATATTAGCACAAGTCATTCGATTTGTCAACACCTTTTTTCAAGTTTTTTCAACTTTTTTCGAGGCATCGCTTTCGGAATTCTTTGTGTTTGTTGCCCGCAAGCAACTGGTTTAGTTTAGCACACCGCATTTCATTTGTCAAGAACTTTTTTCGTTTTCTGACAAATTTCTTTTTGTATGCCATTCCGCACCCGCAGCGGACAGCCTGCATATCCTATCATTTCCGGTTCCATTTGTCAAGCAAATTTCACCGAAAAAACACGCCAAAAGGGAGCCTCAAATGAGGCTCCCTTTCTGTGGATTATGCTCATTCCGTATCGTCGATCAGGCCGTAGCCCCCATCCTTTCTCCGGTAGACGACAGCGAAGGTACCGCCGTTGTCCTCATCCCGGAAGGCGAAGAAGTCATGCTCCAGCAGATTCATCTGCATGACGGCTTCCTCACGGGTCATGGGCTTGAAATAGAACTGTTTGACGCGCACGATGCTCAGGTCGTCTTCTGTATCCTCGGGGACGAAGGAGGTCTCCTCCTGGACGCTGCGGGCGAAAGCGTCTTTCTTCAGCCGGCGGGCCAGGCGGGTCTTGTTCTTGCGGATCTGACCTTCAATGGTGCTGACTGCGGCGTCGATAGAGGCAAACATATCGGACGTGCTCTCGCTGGCACGGAACCAGGTGCCTGCTCCATGAACGGTCAATTCCACCTTGTTCTGCTTCTTCTCTACAGAAAAGACGACAAGTGCTTCCGCATCCTCCTCAAAGAACCGAGCCAGCTTCATTACCTTCTTTTCGGCGTAGGCATGGACGTTGCCGGGGAGTTTTACCTTCTTTTCACTGTACTGAAATTTCATATGCGGCAGCTCCTTTCGTTTCACCGGTATTCCGGTGTGATTACATTATAACACAGCTATGCGAAGTAGACAAGAGATATTTCTTAAAAAGTTTGTGAACTTGTGCGAATTAACCAAAAGGGGCCGTTTCCGCAGAAACAGCCCCTCTTTTACTCATCCAGGTCATCTTCCTCGTCCAGAAGCTCGGTCATAGTCAGGTTGTAGATCTCCTCCGCCTTCTTTTCAAAGAGCTTGCTCAGACGCACCGCCTGGCGCTGATTGGGCGCAAGAAGCTCCAGGGTCATCAGATTCCCTGTTTCATCATCCAAAGACATGATGACAGAGTAATCTCCGCCGTCCCGCTGGACGACCTGGGTCTTGACAAAGCTGCTGCGGCGGATCTGGCGGTTATATCGGGAAATGGCATTCTCCGCCTTCTGCTTCACCGTAAAGGCGATGGAGTCTTCAGTCAGCGCACCGGTTTCCTTGCCCTTGGGGGTGATTTCATACTTCCCCTCTTCCACTTCCTGCAGGTGACCGGAATTGACCATCTCCGGCACCGCAGTGCATACATCAAAATAGCTCAGACAGTCATCTACATAGCAGACCTCGTAGATCTCCTGGACCGTCATGGGATAGTTGGAACGGGATGTGACAAACAGGATCAGGACCTTCACGTCCATCATATCATGAATAAAACCAAGTCGTTGCATCTTCTTCACCTCTTATATTTATTATACAGCAACACGTAAAAAAATCAAGCACCACCATGGCATCCGCCGCATATTCTGGCCCGAACGACTGCAAAACATGAAAGGAGCCTTCCTATGGAACATATCACAATCTGCATTCCCGTACACACCCCGGCATTGGACCGGGCCGGGGCAATGCTGACGGCACAGAGCTTTTCCATTGTCAGCGAGCCCGGGCCGGAGGTAACGCACCTGCTGCTGCCCGTGCCAAGCTTCGCGGCAAGCGGGCTGATCCGGGACGGTGGGGACTTGAACGCGATTCTGGAACGCTTGCCCCGGGATGTAGTTGTTGTGGGTGGAATTTTGGACCATCCGGTGCTGCAGAATTACCGGAAGTATGATCTGCTGGAGGATCCGGACTATCTGTGGAAAAATGCGGTCATCACCGCCCACTGTGCCCTGCGGTATATTTTGAATGCCTTGCCTGCCACAGTCCAGGTCCAGCCGGTTTTGATTCTCGGCTGGGGACGGATCGGAAAAAGCCTGGCAGGACTGCTCCGGTCTTTGGGCGCGGATGTGACCGTATCCGCCCGGAAAACAGAGGACCGGGCTATGATCCGGGCGGCTGGGTATCACGCGGTGAACTGTCAGGATCCGGGATTCGACCCACAACGTTACCGGGTCATCGTCAACACCGTTCCCGCCCCGATTCTGGATGCCCGGTGCTGCAGTCCGGGCTCCTATCTGCTGGATCTGGCTTCCCGGCAAGGCATTGCCGGAGAGAACGTGGTTTGGGCCCGGGGGCTTCCGGGCAAGGACACGCCGGAGTCCTCCGGCAATCTGATCGCCGAAACCGTACACCATCTAATTTCGAAGGAGGCATCTCTATGAATATCGGGTTCGCCCTGTGCGGGTCCTTCTGTACTTACAGTCAGGTATTTCCCGCAATGGAAATCGTAGCCAGCGTCAATACGGTAACGCCGATCTTCTCTCAGACTTCCTATGCCACCGACAGCCGCTTCGGTACCGCGGCGGAGCATATCCGCCGGGCTGAGGAGATTTGCGGTCACAAGGTGCTCCACACGGTTGCGGAAGTGGAGCCCATTGGCCCGAAGAAGCTGCTGGATGCCCTGGTCATCGCTCCCTGCACCGGGAACACCCTGGCGAAGCTGGCCCATTCCATCGCCGATGGGCCGGTGACCATGGCAGCAAAGAGTCATCTGCGGAACGGGCGGCCCGTGGTCATTGCCGTATCCACCAACGACGCTTTGGCCGGTGCCGCAGAAAATATTGGAAAGCTGCTGGGGCGGAAACATTTTTATTTTGTTCCCTTCGGTCAGGATGACCCCAAAAATAAGCCCACCAGCATGGTCGCAGATTTTGAGAAGTTGCCTCAGGCATTGGAGGCAGCCCTGGAAGGCCGGCAGCTTCAGCCGGTTTTGCTGCGGTAAATTGTAATTTACAGTTATATACGTCATTGCGAGGAGCCGCCCCAAAGGCGGCGACGTGGCAATCCCGTGTGGCGACGCAGCACCTATCGTTGTTGAAAATATAGCGTAGTTCCAGAAAAAAACGGATTTCTTCTGGCGAAAGTTCCCGGTAACCTGAAGGGGATTGCCACGCCAGTGTGCGCACTGGCTCGCAATGACGTGGTTCTTTACGGTGCGGCAATTACGCTAAACTACAATTTTCTTTCCTATTGACAATCAGCAATCTGTATGATATGATTCATTTAGCATTTAGATTAAATGTTAAATAACCACAAAGGAGGAATTTCATGGGGCTGCAAACAACCCTTCGGGCGTTGGCGGATCCCATTCGGCGGGAGATTCTGAACCTGCTGAAAGCCGGCCGGATGTCCGCCGGAGAGATCTGCGAGCACTTCCCTGTCACCGGAGCTTCCATCTCCCGGCATCTGTCGGTACTGAAGGAAGCGGACCTGATCCGGGACACCCGGGAAGGAAAATTCATCTACTACGATCTGAACGCCACCGTGCTGGAGGAGATCCTGCTGTGGATCTCCGATTTGAAAGGAGAAGATACCAATGATGAAGCGTAACTGGAAGCTCTTTATTTTGACCGCCCTGATCACCCTGCTGCCGATCGCGGCAGGTCTGCTGCTATGGGATGCGCTGCCGGAGGAAATCGCCACCCACTGGAATATGGCCGGAGAAGCAGACGGATGGTCCCCCAAGGGTTTTGCCGTAATTGGATTGCCTTTGATCCTTACCGGCATCCATCTGATTTGTTCCTTTGCCACCTTCATAGATCCTAACAGTACACGCATTTCCCAGAAAATGCTTGGAATCGTTCTGTGGATCTGCCCGGTGATTTCTCTGCTGGGCAGCGGCTATGTTTTGGCTACCGCCCTGGGCCATACCCAGGACTTCCCCACGGGCACTGTTGTCTCCCTGCTTCTGGGCGGACTGTTCCTGTATATCGGCAATTATCTGCCCAAGTGCACACAGAACTACACCATCGGCATCAAGCTGCCCTGGACCCTGGCGGACGAGGCCAACTGGAACGCCACCCACCGGTTCGGCGGCTGGGTGTGGACCATTGGCGGCGTGGTGATCCTGGGCACCTGCCTGTGGAGCAGCGTTTTCCTGACCGTCGGCACTCTGGCTGTCATGGTCCTGGCCCCTACGGTCTATTCCTTTGTATACTATCTTCGCCACCGGAACGGGTAAGAGGGCCATAGAATGATTACTGAGAAAATTCTTATTGGAAGCGGCACCGAATTCCCGCTGAACGGGCTGCTGACCCTGCCGGACGCAGACCAGCCCGTTCCCGCCGTGATCTTTGTCCATGGCTCCGGCTCCAGTAATATGGACGAGAAGGTTGGAAAGCTGACCCCCTTCCGGGATCTGGCAGAAGGGCTGGCAAAGCATGGCATCGCCTCCATCCGCTATGACAAGCGGAGCTTCGCCCACGGTTTCAAAATGCTTCGGGACAAAAAGGCCGTCATCACCGTTCGGGAAGAAGTCATCGAGGATGCCCTGCTGGCCACGGACCTGCTGCGGCAGGATCCCCGGATCGATGGGGATAAGGTCTTCATCGTGGGCCACAGCATGGGCGGTATGCTGGCCCCCCGGATCGACGCGGAAGGCGGCAATTATGCGGGACTTGTGCTGCTGGCAGGCTCTCCCCGGAATCTGGAGGAGATCCTTATGGAGCAGACCCGGGAGATTACCGACGGAATGCCCCGGTTTCTGCGGTGGTTTCTGGACGGGCAGAACAGAAAGCTCCGCGAAAGCTTTGAAGGACTCTACGAACTTTCCGACGAGGAAGCAAAATCAAAAAGCATGGGCGGCGGCACCACACTGTACTATTTCAAAGAAATGGGTCAAAAGCCCCCTGCCATGTACCTGGCGAAGCATCAGAAACCCATTCTGGTAATGCAGGGCGAAAAGGATGTCCAGGTCAAGGCGGGCCGGGATTTCGCCGCCTATCGGGAGCTTCTGAAGCACAACCCCAATGCCGAATTCCGGCTTTATCCGGGGCTGAACCATGCTTTCGTCCCCGCCCTCTACGGCACTATGGCAAAGGCCAGCAAAGAATTCAGCAAGGAGCAGCACATCGGCTGCGATGTGATCGCGGATATCGCCAAATTTATCCGGAAGCATTCCTCTTAATATCGCAAAACGGCCCCGCAAATCCGGCGATTTGCGGGGCCGCTGTATCAATTGTAAATCGGATGCTCACATTCGGGGCTGTCCTGTTCCAGGGCAGCAAAGGTATAGCCATTGGAAAGGCCCCACTGGATGATCCGCTCCACCGCGTCCACACTGAAGCCCTTCACATCGTGCTGCAGCACCACCGCGTAATCCTTGCCCGCCACACCCCGGACCACATTCCGGAACACCTCGTCGGCTGTGGAGGCACCGCCGGCATCGTTGCTGTCCACGTTCCAGTCGAAGTAACGGTAGCCCATCTGGGTGACCTTCTGGGTCAGCCGGGTCATAATACCCGGGCTGTAATGCTGGCTGATGGTATTGGAGCTGCCGCCGGGGAACCGGAGCAGCATGGGCTTTCTTCCCGTTTGCTCGTAGATTTTGTTCTGGATGGCATACAGGTCCCGGAAGAAAGCATCGTCGCTGGAATAAACCTCCGCGAACTGGTGGGTATCGGTATGCATAGCGATGGTATGGCCGCCTGCGGCGATATCCGGCAGCAGATGCAGATAGCCCGTATCCATAACAAAGAAGGTGGCCTTCACATCGTACTTTTCCAGGATCTCCAGCAGCCGGGACGTATGCTTACCGGGGCCGTCATCAAAGGTCAGATAGATGATCTTGCCCTTGTTGATAGGGCTGTCCGGTTCCCGGACGATGACGATCCGGGTAATGGCGGCGGAATTGCCCCAGGTATCGCTGACGGTATAAGTCAAAGTATAGGCACCGGGGGTCTGAATGTCCAGATTTCCGGTGACCGTCACCCGGTCCGAAATATCTCCGTCGCAGTTATCCATGGCAACGCAGCCGGGATCGTCAAAGGCCTCTCCCTGCATCACGGTCATGGTCCGGTTTCCCAGAAGCTCCAGAGTCGGAACCTCGGGATCATAATAATAAATAGGCCGGGTGGCCTGGGCCATATTGCCGGAGGCATCGGTGACGGTATAGATCACCGTATCCTCCAGAACCTGCCGGACCACCTTGTCCGTCAAGTCGCCGTCATGGTCGTCGAAAGCGGTGAATCCCTCTTCCTCATATTCATGGCCAGGCAGGGTATATTGTCCTTCCTGGGTGTTCAGCACGATTTTCGGAGCCTGGGTGTCCACCACATGGACCACCCGGGTGATCTCCCGAACCTCCGTCCGCTGCCAGAACAGCTCCCGATAGGTAACCTCCGCCACATAGCGCAAGGTGTAATCGCCCACCCGGTCGGTATTCAGCTCCCCTTCCATCCGGACGGGAACCGGCTGGTTCCCGGGCAGCAGCAGGGATTCCCGGAACAGAGCGCTGGCACCCGGGTCCTGATACTCCGAACCGTATTCCAGGGTGACCTCTGCCTCACCCATCAGGTCCATTTCCACGGCGCTGGCGGTAGCCCGCCAGAACACAGCCAGAACCGCTGCCACGAGCAGCGCCAGAAGCACCAGCGGCGGAAGCTGGCGGCGTCTTCTTCTCCTTCTCTGGGGTTCCACAGGACCACCTCCTCTGTGTTATGGTAACTACATTTTAGCCTATCTGAACTGAAAATGAAAGCCCAAAGTCGACACAATTCTACACAAAAAACCATGCCGCATCCTGTTTGTTTTTTACAGGATGCGGCATTTGTTCATGTTTTATTCACACGCTCGGCGGTAGCGGCACATTTCGTAGGCGATGCCATTTTCTTCTCCGGACAAAACCACCTCTGCCAGGGTCCAGCAGGGGTCTTCATCCAGATTGGGAAAGAAGGTATCGGAAGCCGGGGTCACATGGACCTTGGTCACCCATGCGGTGTCGCAGTAAGGGAGCATTTGGCGGTACACAGTGCCGCCGCCGATGACCATGGCCCGCTGGGTGGAGCCTGCCAGGGCCAGCGCTTCCTCCGGGCTCCGGCACACCGTAAAGCCGGGAAGCTCCGCCAGTGTCCTGGACAGCACCACATTCACCCGGCCAGGCAGGGGCTTTTGGCCCGGAAAGTCCAGGGTAGTCCGTCGGCCCACGATGACCATGGCGCCCCGGGTGGTTTCCCGGAAGAATTTCCGATCCGCGCTGAGGGCAATGGGCTGGGTCCCATCCCGGCCAATGCCCCAATCGTCATAAACCGCAACGATCAGTTCCATCAATAAACACCTCAATATACATCGTCATTGCGAACCAGTCCGCTTAAGTGGTGTGGCAATCCCGTAGAGTATTCAGCCATCTATAGCCATCAAATAGCCATAGGAATTTCGAAATCAAAGGGATGGAACTGGTAGTTTTCCATCCGGAAGGAGTTCTTGGTGAAGGCGTAGAAATCCGTGATGGACTCGTCCATCTTGAAGGTAGGCGCTTCGAAGCCCTCCAGCTCCAGCATGGCCTTCACCGCGGGGATATGGCGGTCATAGATATGGCAGTCGGCGATCACATGGACCAGCTCGCCCACCTCCAGGCCGGAAACCTGGGCCATCATATGGGTCAGCACCGCGTACTGGACCACATTCCAGTTGTTGGCGGTGAGCATATCCTGGGACCGCTGGTTCAAAATGGCGTTGAGCTTGTTTCCGGTGACATTGAAGGTCATGGAGTAGGCACAGGGGGCCAGATTCATCTCATGCAGGTCCTGATGATTGAAGATGTTGGTCAGGATCCGACGGGAGGTGGGGTTGTGCTTCAGATCATACAGCACCCGGTCCACCTGGTCGAACCAGCCTTCCTTGTATTCATGCTTCACGCCCAACTGGTAACCATAGGCCTTGCCGATAGTGCCGTCTTCGCCGGCCCACTCGTCCCAGACATGGCTGCCCAGGTCGCAGATCCGGTTGGACTTCTTCTGCCAGATCCACAGCAGTTCATCCACGGCACTCTTCCAGTAGGTGCGGCGCAGGGTCATAATCGGAAATTCCTCCGCCAGGTTATAGCGGTTTACCACGCCAAAGATCTTTTTGGTATGGGCGGGAGTCCCATCCTCCCAGTGGGGCCGGACGGGCAGGCCCTCATCGGAGAAGCCCTCCTCCAGGATCTTACGGCAAGTCTGCTTGTAAAGTTCATCTGCTCTGCTCATAATATGTTCCTCCCTGTGGATTTTCCCTATTGTATCACACCTGCCGTCAATTTGCTATACCAAAATCCAAAGTTGCATCCAATGAATTTATGGTATATACTATTTCTATAGAAACGGAGGGATCCATATGGATTTTAAGGTATTGGCTGTGGGCGATGTGGTCGGCAATCCGGGTATGGACCGGGTCCGCCGGAGCCTGCGGTATCTCAAAAGAAAGACCGGGGCGGATTTCGTCATTGTCAACGGGGAAAACGCCGCGGTGGTGGGCATGACGGCCCAGCAGGGCGAGGATATTCTGGACGCGGGAGCCGATGTGATCACCATGGGCAACCACACCTTTAACAAGCGAGAAATCGTCCCCTTCCTGGAGGAGTGCCCCCAGATCGTCCGGCCTGCCAATCTGGCACCTCAGGTTCCCGGCCGGGGCTGGGCAGTGTACGAATCCAGGGCGGGAGATGTGGCCGTCATTGACCTGCTTGGCCGGTGCTCCATGGATTTTGGACCGGACAACCCCTTCCTGATGATCGACAAAATTCTCAAGGAGATCACCGCGAAGATCATTCTGGTGGAGATCCATGCGGAGGCCACCTCTGAAAAGCTGGCCATGGGCTGGATGCTGGACGGCCGGGTCAGCGCGGTATGGGGCACCCACACCCATGTTCCCACCGCCGATGCCCAGGTGCTCCCCAAGGGCACGGGCTATGTCACCGACCTGGGCATGACCGGCCCCCGGGATTCCATCCTGGGCATCAAGCCGGAGCTTTCCATCGCCAAATTCCGGGGCGATCTGCCGGAACGCTACCGCTGGGCCGACGGTCCCACCAAGATGGAAGCCGTCCTGTTCACCATTGATTCCGCCACCGGCCGGTGCAAGGCCGCCGAAAGGGTGGATCTTCGTGATTAAACTGCTCCATGCCGCGGATCTGCACCTGGACTCCCCTCTGGCAGGCCGGGAACATCTGGCTCCCGCCCTGCGGGCGGTGCCCGGAAAGCTGGCGGAGCTTTGCCGCCGGGAGAAATGCGACCTGGTCCTCCTGGCCGGGGACCTGTTCGACGGGCACGACTATACCAAAGAGAGTCTCAACGCCCTGAGGCAAGCTTTGTACGATATGGAGGTTCCGGTGTTCATCGCTCCGGGCAACCACGATTACGCGGAGGTCCACTCCCCTTACGAACGGGAGATCTGGCCGGACAATGTCCGGATCTTTCACTACCCCTTCATTACGCCTGTGGACATTCCGGACCTGGACTGCCGGGTCTACGGAGCGGGTTTCCGGGGCATGGACTGCCGGAGCCTGCTGAAGGACTTCCGGGCCGAGGGGGATGCCCGGTATCACATCGGTGTGTTCCACGGCGATCCCGCCCAAGTCACGTCCCCTTACAATCCCGTTACCGCCGCTCAGGTCAGGGACTCCGCCCTGGAATACCTGGCCCTGGGCCACATCCATCAGACCGGCTCCTTCCGGGCCGGTTCCACCCTGTGCGCCTGGCCGGGGTGCCCCATGGGCCGGGGCTTTGACGAGCCGGGAGAAAAAGGCGCACTGATCGTAACTCTGGAGGAGACGGCGGAGGCCCGTTTTGTGCCCCTGGACACCCCCCGGTTCCACGATCTGACTCTGGTCCCCGGAGAAGACCCGGTGGGCGCATTGGACGCCGTCCTGCCCGCCGCGGGCAGCGGCGACTGCTACCGGATCACCCTGACCGGAGAGTCCACCGGTGTGGATCTGCCCGCACTGAACGCCCATTTTTCCCGGTTCCCCCATTTGGAGCTTCGGGACCGGACCACGACCCCCGTAGACCTGTGGGCATCAGCAGAGGCAGATACCCTGGAGGGAGAACTGTTCCGGCGGCTCCGGATGCTTCTGGACGACGCCGGCGAAGACCGGGCCCAAGAGATCCGGCTGGCAGCCAAGCTGGCCCGCCAGCTTCTGGACGGACAGGAGGTGGTGCTGCCATGAAGGTCTATTCCATGACCGCCACCTTCGGTAAGCTGGATCACGAGACTCTGACTCTGGAACCGGGACTGAATGTGATCCACGCTCCCAATGAGTGGGGCAAATCCACCTGGTGCGCCTTCCTGACCGCCATGCTCTACGGTCTGGACACCCGGGCCCACTCCACAAAATCCGCCCTCAGCGACCGGGAGCATTATATCCCCTGGTCCGGAGCTCCCATGGCCGGATCCATGGAGATCCATTGGCAGGGCCGGGATATTACGGTCCAGCGAAGCACCAAAGGCCGGACCCCAATGGGGGATTTCAAAGCCTTCGAAACCCATACGGGTCTGCCGGTGCCGGAGCTCACCGCCACCAATTGCGGGCAGCTTCTTATGGGTGTGGAAAAATCCGTCTTCCTGCGGACCGGATTTCTGCGGCTGACGGACCTGCCCGTGACCCAGGACGAAAACCTGCGCCGGCGGCTCAACGCCCTGGTGACCACCGGCGATGACAGCGGCACCGGGGAGCAATTGGAGCGAAAGCTCCGGGAGCTGAAAAACCGCTGCCGCTACAACCGGACCGGTCTTCTGCCCCAGGCGGAGGCGGAATCCGATGCCCTGGAGCGAAAGCTTCGGGAGCTGGACAGCCTGCAAACTCAGGCTGCCAAGCTGCGCCGGGAGCAATCCGCGGTCCGGGACCGGCTGGACACACTGGAAAACCACCGGACTGCCCTGGCCTATGAGCGGTTCCTGGCAGATCACGCCCGCATGGTGGAGGCGGAACAGGTCTTTTCTCAGGCCACGGAGCATTTGAATCATCTTTCTCAGCGGTGTGCCGGGCATCCGGACCGGGCCCTGGCCGAAGCAAAGATCCCGGCATTGGAAGATCTGGTACAGCGGCAGGAAGCCCTGGCCCGGGAGCAGCTTGGTCAGTCCCCCAGGCCGGAGCCGGTCCGGGAGCTGCCCCATCTGCGGGGCATGAATCCGGATACTGCCGCCGCCACCGCCCGGGCGGATGCCGCCGCCTGGAAAAAGGCTGCGGGGATCCCGCCCCTGCTGCGGCTGCTGCCCGGTCTGCTGGTCCTGATGGCGGGGGTGGGAATCCTGCTGGGACTCCCGGAATATGCTGCCGCGGGCTGGTTCACCCTGGCCCTGGGCTGTTTGGGCACCGCCGGAGGCGCTGCCGTGGCGCTCCTGCGGCACCGGAAGTCCCAGACTCTGATCCTGCGGTACGGAGAACCGGACCCGGATCGGTGGGAGGCTCTGGCTTTGGGCTTTGCCAATCATGCCCGCAATCTGTCCAAATATGAAGCCGACCGGCGGTCCATGGAGGAACGGCAAGCCGCCCTGACGGAAGATATCGCTGCCCTGTGCGGTACAAACAGCCCCTTCAGCGAGCTGACACAGTGGAAAAATGTCCTGCGGGATCTGGATGCGCTGGAAGCCGTGAAACGGAACCGGCACCAGGCCCAGCTCACTCTGGAAACGCTCCGCGCCACGGTCCGCCACGCTCCGGCACCGGAAAAGCCGGACGCCCTGGACCTGTCTCCGGCAGAAACCGCCCGGCAGATCAGCCAGGCCAACGAGCTGCTGCAGGGACTTCACAGCCGCCTGGGACAGTGTCAGGGACAGATGGAGGCCATTGGGCACCGCGAAGTCCTGGAGCGGGAGTTGGGGGCCATCCGGGCCCGGATCCGGGAGCTGGAAAAGATCCGCGGCGCCGCGGACCTGGCCCTGCAAACCCTGGAGGAAGCCCGCCGGGATCTGCAGCGCCGGTTCTCGCCCCGGATCACCCGCCGGGCTCAGGAGATCCTGAACCGGCTTACCGAGGGCAGGTACGAACGGCTGCTGCTCAATGAGGACCTGACCCTGCAGACCGCCGCCGCAAACGAGGAGGTGATGCGGGGCAGCCTGTGGCGCAGCGATGGCACTGCGGACCAGCTTTATCTGGCCCTGCGGCTGGCTGCGGCGGAAGCCCTGACCCCAGGCGCCCCCTTGGTGCTGGACGACGCTCTGGTGCGCTTTGATGACCGGCGGCTGGCTGCGGCCATGGCCGTACTGAAAGAAGAAGCCCGGCAGCGGCAGATCCTTTTGTTCACCTGCCACAGCCGGGAAAGTACGTATTTATAACACAAGCGCCTGCCGAACGGCAGGCGCTTTGGTTTATTCCATGGTTCCCTCGCCGCCCATCAGGTCCGTGAGCTGCTGAATGCGCTCCAGGGGGAAGGGTGGATTGGCCAGGGGCTTTAGGGCGATGGACATGAGCTTCATGGGGTTGTCATCGGCAGCGATGCGGTTGGAGCTGAGATCGCCGCAGATGCGGCAGCGATGGATGATGGCCCACTCGCCGCCCTTGCGGACCCACACCGCCACAGGCTCCATGAGACCGCCGCAGTCAGATTCCCGGTCACCGGGCTCGATGTCCACGTGCTTGGAGCACAGGCAGTTGGGGCAGTGGTTCCGGTGGTCGCTGCTGGCACCCTCGGGCACCACTTCCCTGCCGCAGTTCTTGCAGGTGAAGACCTCGGTGCAGGGGTTGTTCTGATAGTAATGCTTGTCGTATTTTCTGCGCTTGTTTTCCCGGTTCATGGAGTTTCCTCACTTCCCTTTAGGTTTGTATTCAGTATACCAAAGCTCCCCCGGAAAAGCAAGCCCCCGGAATCCGACACATTTCACTCCAGGCAACCTCTAAAAACTATTTTTTGGTGATTTGGGCAGAAAATTTCGGCTCAGAAAAAGTTTTGAAAACGGCAGAATACTTTGTGTATTGTGGCGTTTTCAAAACGCATTTATGGGGCGAAAGATTTGCCCAAAGCCCAAAAGGGGAGTTTTTAGAGGTGCCCTCCAGTGTAACATAGGATACTGCGGGAGGTGCGGGTTATGACGCAAACCAATTCCTTCGGGCACAGCACCCACAAGGGTACATAAGCCCATCCGATCCGCGTTTCCGCGGCGGTAGCCTACAGGTTGCTTTCCGAGCGGAGCTGCGGGCCGTCTTCGGTCATAATCCAGATATTATCAAAATCCCAGCCCTGGAAGGTGCTTTGATTCAACAGCAGCTCCCCGGTAAGGATCTGAACATACGTATGCTGGGGCATGATGTACTTTTCCGGCAACCCGTAGTAGTTTTCATAGTAATTCTGCGGTGTGTAATAGGTGCGAAGATCCTCCAGATTGAAGTTGTCACAGAAATACTCGGTATACACCTCCGAGAAGCCTGCCCAATCGGTCTGATCCTTCTTGGATTTGTCGGTAATGTTGCGTCTGGTATAGTCGTCATAGACACAACCCACCAGTGCACCATGGCAGTACACCCTGTCTTCACAAATATCCGGGGCGTACACATCGCCCAGAGCGTAATTGTTATACACCATAATATCATCGAACACCTTGACACAGCCGATCAAAGCACCGCAGGGATTGCGGTAGTTCAGCCAGGGACCGCCGTTATAGCTGCCTTTATCCTGGCAATCGCTCCAACCCAATGCTTCAGCGTAGACATCACCGGTTGCATAACAATCATGGACCGTTGTATAGGTGAGCATATAGCCCAGAAGTCCACCGACAAAGGAGCCGCCGTATGCATCGTCGCTGGTGCAGATCACATCGCCCTTGGCGGAGCAGCAGGCAATCAGGCAATCGTATTCGGCGTTGCCGATTAAGCCGCCGATGTATCCGGAAGCGGCAGTGACCTTACCGGTGGCGTGGCAATTCTCCACAATCACATGGTTGGCACTGCCAATCAGGCCGCCAATGCCGCAATCAAATTTGGCGCCGGTGATCACATAGATCTCGGCAGAGGAAGTACAGTTTCGCACCGCTGCCGTGGGATCACCGTAGTGGGACCAATCTTCATTATGCAGGCTTTTGCTAATGACACCGATCAGGCCGCCGGTGCCGTTGCTGCCGCTGATATAGCCGCTGGCATGGCAGTTTTCCATGAGAACGGTTTGTTCCTTTGTCAGAATCACACAGCCGATTATGCCGCCGGTCCATTGGTTGGAGCTGCGGAAATCCACGGATACCGTGCAGTTATAGAAGGCACAGTTAAGACCCTGGCCAACAATGGCACCGGTAGCGGGGCCGTTTCCGGCATAAATAGCAGTGTTGTTCGGATAAGTGGTGTGGTTTTCATCGGTGGTGGCGTTGACGATGTTCATATTGCGGAAAGTCGCGTTCTCCGCATAGGTGAACAGGCCGCCGGCGGCATCACCGTAGTCTTCCGGATAATTGTTATCCAGATGGAGGTTGCTGATCCGGTAATTGCCGCCGTCATAGTGATGGCGGAAGGGGCTGCTCTCCGTGCCCAGCACAATCCAGGCACCTATCCGGGAGGTGTCAATATCCGCCGTCTGCAGGAAATAGTAACCGGATTCGGAAAGGACCTTCCGAATATTCATCAGATCAGTAATATTTCGGATCAGGTAGGGATCTTCCTGGGTGCCGCTTCCCTCCCACAAGGGCCGTTCGCCGTCGGCAATGACGGTAATCGTAATGGTGGCATATTGGCCGGAGCCGTCGGTAGCGGCCGCTTTGATGGTTGCGGTGCCCACCGCCTTGGCAGTAACCACACCATCGGAAGACACACTGACACAGGCGGAGCCGGAGGTCACACTCCAGCTTAGGGTTTGGACGGTGGCATTGCCCGGGAGAATGGTAGCTGTCAGAGGAAGGATATCTCCCACAGAAAGAGTTTGTGTGTCGGCGGACAGGGTGATAGAGCTGACCGGAATCGGCTCCTCGGGCTCGGGCTCGGGTTCCGGCTCAGGGCCCAGGACTACATCCCAGCCGGCCAGGTATTGGCGCAGCAGGATCAGATCCTTGCCGTTGACTTGGCCGTCGCTGTTGCAGTCGGCGGCAGCTTCATCCATCTCAACATCCCAGCCCGCCAAACTCTGGCGCAGCAGGATCAGGTCTTTGCCGTTGATATCTTCATCTCCGTTGGCATCGCCCGATGTATATTCCGGTGTAAGGAATTCCGGCTCCGAAGCAAACAGGTACACCGGAAGGGTTTCCGTGGCATTCTGCATGATATAGCTGTCAGCCCAGAGCCATTCATACACACTCACGATGGTCATGGCAGGATTGCCTTCCTCGTCGATGTATTTGACCAGCTGCAGAGCACAGGTATCGTCATATTCAGCCCAGGTGGAAACCAGGCAGGCAGTACCATCCTCCCGGAAGCTGATCTTCCAGTTTCTGTTATCCAAAACGCCCGCGTAATCATCATCACCGTAAATGCGGTTCTGGATCAGGAAGTGGCCTTCGGCATAATAACCCATGGTACCGCTGCAGGCGATCCAGTAGTTGGGAACCCAGGCAGCCCGGATCCGCTCCTGATCCGTGATGCCGCACTCCTGGTACAGGTAGTCCTCCATCTCCTGGTCATAGGGAGCACCGCCCGAGATACCGGCATGCATCATCTGCAGCTCCATGGCACCTTCCTCGGTCAGGGTAATGGTACCATCAGGTGCCATGGTGACCTCCACAAAATTGGGGAACTGCTGCTCATCGAAATTCCACTGCAGCTCGGAGAAAATCTGGATCCAGTCATCCATATTCAGTTCGTCATCCAGGATCCACTCTTCTTCGGTGTCCGGGATTCCGTTCTCATTCACATCGGTGCCTTCCACAATGTCCGGGATTCCGTTTCCGTTCTCATCCACTTCCAGAGCATCCGGAATATCGTTATAGTTTCTGTCGGTCCACGCATAGGGATTCTGGGGAGGCAGGGTAGCTGCGTAAGTCTTGTCGCCATCCTTCACCACGAAGATATAGTAGGCTTCCCCGCTGAGGGCATCGAACTGTGCCAGGGTGGAAACCTGGCTGTACACAGGCCGCTTCATCGAACAATGGACACAAACACCCTCACTATCGTAGCTGTGGCCCAGGGCCGGAAGCATCATATATTCCCTGATGTCGTACACATTCTCGGGGATCTCCAGGGGCTCGGTGCAGTCCGCATTGGAAAAAACCTCATAGCATTTGGAGCATTCCCAGTACTCCCGAATACCCTGTTGGGTACAGGTGGGTTCCGCATGGTAATGGACCACATCCGCTTTCTCATGCTCGCAGACCTGCTTATAGAGATAAAGGGTATTGACCTCGGTGGCAGAGACTTCAAAGCACAGCGTCTCTGCGTTGAACACCATATACTCCCGCTGGCCGTAATTGTCGCCGGGATAGGAGTACAGATAGCCCACACAATCCTCGTTATCGAAATAGTTCAAACCAAAGCAGGCAGGGCTTGCATTGTTGGGATCATTTCGGAAGGCCGGGTCATAAACATAGATTTCTCCGCCCAGCATGGCCAGATAGCCGCCATCCACCACGAAGCAGTTATAGCCGTCATATGTATAGGTCATAAACTCGGCCATGTCAGAGGTCAGGTGCAGCATACCGTTCTCATCAACCTGAGCATTGGGGATTTCCACAGCAGCCCGTCTTCCGTCTCCCAGATCCTCGCCCATGGCATAGAAAGTGCCGTCCTCGGTTCTGGCGACAATCACGAAAAAGTAGTCCTCGTCATCCCATCCGAAGCCCACATCTTCCCGCTTGGCGAAGGTACCCCGCTGGACCTGGGTGCCGCAGACGGTGCAGATGCCGTCCGCATAGGTATGGGCAGGAGGGGTCAGGAATACATCGGCAGGCTTCAGTTCGGTCAGGCAGTTTTCATCGGCAAAATACTTGCCGCAGTGGTCACAAAGCCAATGCTCCAGATTGCCGGGATCCGCACAGGAAACAGGCTTGCCGTCCACATGGGTCTGGGTCGCGTCAGTGTTCCATTCCCGGTAGAATTCACACTCGGTGCACTCCTGCCGGACAGAGGTTGCACCGGTATGATACGCTTCACCCATATAATCGTAGTGATCGCGGAAGCCTCGGCCGCCGCAACCGGGGAAAGTGCAGGTGGTATAGTGATAGGACGTATCATACATGGTCCAGTTGTCAACATCAAAGTAATCCTCGCACCGGTGGGCAGGAACGGTTTCCCGCCATTCACCATTACAAAGGGTGCATTCCCAATCCCGGAGTCCCTCCCGGTCATAGTAGGGAGATCGGTACCAGGAAGGCACTTCATCCGGATAAGCACAGGAAAGAGGCTCCGGAGATTTTTCTCCGCAGGAGCAAATACCGTAATGAGTCTGGGTGCCGGCTACATGCTCGTAGTCCGCGGTGTAATCGTGGTTGTGCTCCGCAGAGACGGTGATGCCCAGGGACAACACCAGGGACAAAGCCAACAGGATCACAGCAAATTTACGCATCTTCATACTTTTCTCCTCCTTGAGTATAATTTCACACATAAATCATACCACATATGGCTCACCCCCACATCCCCCAGCCGGGGTGAAATCCCCCCAACCAGGGGTGAAGTCCAGGGGTGAACGCAAAAACAGCAGCCCCGGAGGGCTGCTGTTGGCCTTTAGTGGTCCAGCATGGCATAAAGTTCCTCCCGGGAGCCGATGCCAAGCTTGCTGTACAAAGTGCGGGTGTGGGTTTTAATCGTATTTTCCGACAGACACAGATCTTCCGCAATTTCCTTTCGCTTCTTTCCCCGGGCCATCAGTTCCAGAATCTCCCGTTCCCGGGGTGTCAGAGATTCCTGGAGATTGGAAAGCCGCAGAACCCGCTCCACCGGTGATTCCTCCGCCACGGGTTCCTCTGCCACAGGCTCCGGCTCAGCCGCCGGAGGATTTCCCCGATCCAGCCGCACATAGTCCTGCATCATCCATTGAATACTCAGCAGGACCACCTCGCTGAACAAATAGGATATGGAAAGGAACTCGAAGTCCCAGGGGATGAATTTCTCCACAAACCATACCGACAGGTTGCCCAGCACGATGGCCGTCATCAGTACCGCGTATTTGCGGGAGGCCACCTTACCGATTTTTCTGGAATGTACTATGGTAACGATCATGGCACAGAAGTACGCCAGCAGATAGATCAGATAGACCGGATGCAAAATGCCGTAAACCTTATCCAGCTTGGCACTGCCGTCCACAAAAACCAGGGAAACCTCCTCGTAATACCAGGGCAGGTATCCCGTAGTACAGACCAAGGCAAACACCGCCGCGCCCAATCCCAGGAGGAACCAGACCATTCCCCTGCTGTACTGAAATCCGCAAAGCCTCACAATGGTCATCAGCATACACAGAGGAAGGAACACGGAGCCAAGGTACGCGATTTTGTTGGCGAGTAGGGCAAACTCCAGTGTTTTCGACATAGACAGCAGAAAATATCCAGCGTTTACCACCGCAACACTGACATACAGCAGCAGCATCCATTGGTTTTTCTTCCGTTCAACGGCACAATACAGGATCAGCAATATCAATGCGGCCGCAGCCGTAACCGCGTAAGGAATCGTCATATCCGCCACCTCCTTCCCGGATGATCGTTCCTATACTATATCACAGGATTCGACAAAGCGCAAGAAAAAAGGCCGGAGCGGTTGCTCCGGCCTCAGTGTGTCGAAACTGTATCGAAACAGGAATGGCATTGCGAGGAGCCGCAGTTTGCGAACCGACTCCCAATGACAGGGTTTTAACGGTCTGAGGGAGCGGGCAAACGCCCGCCCATCCGGAATAAACCGTTTTACTTTGTGACTGCGATATCGTTATAAATCAGGGTAAGCTTCCCATCTTCATAGGTGTAGAAAAGCGTATAACTATCCGGATTTTCCAATTTTTCGATCGTGCCGTTATTGCCGATCTTCCCCATGTTGGTGCAATCGATAACGCCGTCTTCCTGAATGCTCACGCCAAATACACCGGTATAATTCTGCATCAGCTCGCCGCCAATATACATTTTTTCTTTGAGCGTACCCGCATTCCCATCCACATTGCTAAACTCAAAGACGACTTTCATCTTTCCAATCGGAGCGTTCCAGCTAAAAGTCCATGTTCCTTCCAGCTTTTCCGCAACCTCATCTGCCTGCTTTTCTAATTGGTTGCCACAGCCGGCAAGAGACAGACACATTGCTAACACGATCATCCACGCAATAACTTTCTTCATCGCAATACCTCAATTCTTTCTTTTTCTTCGTTTTTGCTCGCACTTAGTGTATTACAGTGCGGCTTCAGATAAATAATACTCAATCTTTGAGTAATTGTCAATACTCAAAGATTGAGTATGCTAAGATGGTTTTGAGGTGAGATATGTGGCAGATTACAGAGAACGTCTTCGTAATATCCGGGAAGACCATGATTTGACACAAGCAGAGTTGGGGAAGCTACTCAACAAATCCCAACAGGGGTATAACCATATCGAAGCCGGAAGAGCTGAGTTAAAAATCGAAGATTTAATAAAAATCTGTAAATTCTACAATCTCTCTGCAGATTACATCATCGGGTTATCAAACAGCAAAAAACCGTATAAGTAAACCGCACTTTCAAAAGGTAGGAAAGTGCGGTTTTTTGGAAAAAAAGGATGCGCAAAATGCTGCAGCCTCCAAGTATTCTTTTTTGACGCGCGCCAAGAAGGACTCAACTGTTTTTCTG
Source organism: Oscillospiraceae bacterium (assembly GCA_017501695.1). GTDB lineage: Bacteria > Bacillota > Clostridia > Oscillospirales > Oscillospiraceae > Faecousia. The sequence goes on along the minus strand of JAFVWL010000126.1, from coordinate 1,344 downwards.
CCGTTTGCGGAGATAATGTACGGTCGCCACTTCATTAATAGAAAGAACTTTACGATTATTTGTGTACATGCTAATATGACACCATACAACGATCCGTAAAAGGAGGGCCTTTATGTCTCAAAAGAAAAAGAAACTCTTAATCGCTCTGGCAGTTGTATGCCTGATTTTTCTGATCCTCTTGTCTCTTAATGTGAGCATTTCCGGGGAACCCTGGATGGCAGGCGGTGCTGTATGCATCAGTTTTGACAAGTGGGATATGCTGCGGTCTGACAAAATCGTCATTGGCTATCGCGGCAAAACATATACGGTAACAGAGCCCGGGTTTGTCCAAGCATTTTCCAAAGATACCCTTTCCGGAACCTACAGCGGCTATTGCTGCTCCAACCAGGACGACGGATGGGTAGAAATCTATCGGGGCGACCGTCTGCTGCGCCGTATGCGCTATATCGCAAACCACGAAGCCTTCGCCTATGAAGCTGACGCAGCCCATTGGGTACTGTTTGGTGAAGAAGGACACGTTTTTCTGTCCACAGACGTGTGGAAAAAGCTGCACGAAATCATCGGTGCATAATAAAAGGCAGCCGAAAACAAACAATGTCCACCGGACACTTTTTTACCCTCCCTTCGGGAGGGCCGTCCTTTCGAGTCCATCCTTCCGGTGTACCAAAAAAGAGGAGGCCTAAGCCTCCTCTTTTTTTGGTACGAGTGTTCATAACGGACTTGACATAAACTAACAAAATACCGGCAGAAACACACATATTTCGGTCAGTATAACCAGGGAACATCATTTTAGAATTATTCTGCCGCCTTGAAATTGTAAATAGGCTTGATTCTGCAAAGGATCTCGGCAGTAGGCTCGATATTCTCTACAATCTCCTCCATGCTCTTGTAAGCCATGGGGGACTCGTCGAGGGTGTCGGGGACAACGCAGGTGGAGTAGATACCTGCCATCTGTGCCTCATACTCAGCCATGGTCAGCCGCTCGAAGGCGGCGCTGCGGGACATCAGGCGTCCGGCACCGTGAGGCGCGGAGCAGTTCCAATCCTCGTTACCCTTGCCAATGCAGATCAACGAGCCGTCACGCATGTTGATGGGAACCAGGAGCTTCTCGCCCGCTTTGGCCGAGACAGCGCCCTTGCGGAGCACCATCTCGTTGACATCAATGTAGTTGTGAATGGTTTGGAAGGTCTCCAAGGCGGTCCAGCCACAACGGTCAAGAATAATCTCAGCCATCTTTGCACGATTTCTCTCTGCGAACTTCTGGCAGATATCTACGTCGTGAAGGTAGTCCTCCATAAAGGAACCGTAGAGGAAGCAAAGGTCACGAGGGAGTGTAGGATTCTT